>JAUYQP010000006.1 GCA_030697205.1 Mycobacteriales bacterium | reverse complement strand
AGGAGTTCCTCGAGGCCACCAATGACGACCCGACGCCCTACGTCTGGACTGCCACCGCAGAGTCCATTCTCGCCAAGATCGCGCGCGCCCGCGACACCCTCCAACAAGTAGTCAGCTAATCAAGAGACGGACCACTAGTAGCGGTAGTGGTCCGACTTGTAGGGGCCGTTGACGTCGACGCCGATGTACTCCGCCTGGTCCTTGCGGAGCTCGGTGAGGCGGATCTGCAGCGAGTCGAGGTGCAGGCGCGCGACCTTCTCGTCGAGGTGCTTCGGCAGCACGTAGACGCCCAGCGGGTACTCGTCGAGCTTGGTGAAGAGCTCGATCTGCGCGAGCACCTGGTTGGTGAACGACGCGCTCATGACGAACGACGGGTGGCCGGTCGCGTTGCCGAGGTTCAGCAGGCGGCCCTCGCTCAGCATGATGATCGAGTGGCCGTCGGCGAAGCGCCACTCGTCGACCTGCGGCTTGATGTTGATGCGCTCGATGCCGGGGACCTTCGCGAGACCCGCGATGTCGATCTCGTTGTCGAAGTGGCCGATGTTGCCGACGATCGCCTGGTGCTTCATCTTGGCCATGTCCTCGGCCATGATGATGTCCTTGTTGCCGGTCGTGGTGATGAACACGTCGGCGGTGGAGACCACGTCCTCGAGGCGGACGACCTGGTAGCCCTGCATCGCGGCCTGCAGCGCGCAGATCGGGTCGATCTCGGTGACGACGACGCGGGCGCCCTGGGCGCGCAGCGACTCGGCCGAGCCCTTGCCGACGTCGCCGAAGCCGCAGACGACGGCGGTCTTGCCGGCGAGCATGACGTCGGTCGCGCGGTTGATGCCGTCGACGAGGGAGTGGCGGCAGCCGTAGAGGTTGTCGAACTTCGACTTCGTCACGGAGTCGTTGACGTTGATGGCCGGGAAGAGCAGCGTGCCGGCCTTGAAGAACTCGTAGAGGCGCATGACGCCCGTGGTGGTCTCCTCGGTCACGCCCTTGATGCCGGCCGCGATCTTGGTGAAGCGCTGCGGGTCCTCGGCGAGCGAGCGACGCAGCGTGTCGAGGATGACGACGTACTCCTCGGAGTCCGTCGGGTCGGCGCTCGGGACGACACCGGCGGCCTCGAACTGCACGCCCTTGTGGACGAGCAGCGTCACGTCGCCGCCGTCGTCGAGGATCATGTTGGGGCCACCGCCGTCGGGCCAGGACACGACCTGCTCCGTACACCACCAGTACTCGGGGAGCGTCTCGCCCTTCCAAGCGAAGACGGGTACGCCGGCAGGCGCCTCGACGGTGCCGTGCGGGCCGACCGCGACCGCGGCGGCCGCGTGGTCCTGGGTCGAGAAGATGTTGCAGGAGACCCAGCGGACCTCGGCGCCGAGCTCGACGAGGGTCTCGATGAGGACGGCGGTCTGGATCGTCATGTGCAGCGAGCCGGTGATGCGGGCGCCCGCGAGCGGCTTGCTCGCGCCGAACTCCTTGCGCATCGCCATCAGGCCGGGCATCTCGTGCTCGGCGAGGCGGATCTCCTTGCGACCGAAGTCGGCGAGGGACAGGTCGGCGACCTTGAAGTCGGCCATGGGGTGGGTCTCCTGACTAGAGGTTGAGGAGGTGCTGGTGCTTGCTCTGCTCGAAGGCCAGCCAGTCGTCGTCACCGGGCAGGTCGTCGGGCTTGTGGGGCGTGCTGTCGAACCACCCGTCGAGGGCCGCGGCCACCTCCGGCTCGCGCCGCAGTCGCAGCGCGACACCGACGTCACCGAGCTCGAGCCCGTGGGTGGAAAGGAGCTCGCGCAGGGTCCGCAACCGCTGCAGCTGCGCCGGGCCGTAGAGCCGGTAGCCCGACGCCGACCGCTGCGGCTCCACGAGACCGAGCTGCTCGACATAGCGCAGCATCCGCGGTGACCACCCGGTGGTGGTCGCCGCCTCGTGGATCGTGAGGGTGGCCATCGAGGAGAAGGCTACCGCGACCGTGTCAGGGTTGTCACCTCGAACTGCCAAACCTTAACACGATCGCGTCAGGGTCTCCAGGACGAGAGGTAGCGCTGCTGCCCAGCGGTGAGGATGTCGAGCTCGACGCCGGCCGCGGTGAGCTTGGTACGGGCGACGGCGTCATCGATGGAGAGTGGGACCTCGTGGACACCGGCCTTCAGCTTCTGGGTCACCAGCCACTCGAGGGTCAGCGCCTGGACGGCGAACGACACATCCATGACCGAGGCGGGGTGGCCCTCGGCAGCGGCGAGGTTGGCCAGGCGCCCTTCGGCAAGCAGCAGGACCCGGCGGCCGTCGGGCAGCAGGTAGGCGTCGACCTGCGGTCGCACCCGCCGGTGCACCTCCACGGCCGCCGCGGCCAGCGCGGCGACGTCGACCTCGACGTCGAAGTGGCCGGCGTTGGCGAGCACGACCCCGTCGCGCAGCAGGCCGACGTGGTCGGCTCCGACGACGTCGCGGTTGCCGGTGGAGGTGATGACGACGTCGGCGAGCGGCAGCGCCTGCGCCATCGGCAGGACGCGGTGGCCGTCGAGGAGGGCGGCGAGCGCCCGCGAGGGGTCCACCTCGGTGACGACGACCTGCGCGCCGAGCCCCCGGGCGCGGGTGGCGATGCCGGAGCCGCACCAGCCGTAGCCGGCGACGACCACGGTCGACCCTGCGAGCAGCACGCCGGTCGAGCGGATGACGGCGTCCAGGGCGGACTGCCCGGTGCCGTGGCGGTTGGCGACGAGCAGCTGGGCCGGAGTGTCGTTGACCGCGACGACCGGGACCTTGAGCGCGCCGTCGGCCGCCATCTGCCGCAGCCGCAGGACACCGGTCGAGGTCTGCTCGCAGCCGGCCCGGACCTTGCGTATGAGCGACGGCCGCCCGTGCAGGACCGAGAGCAGGTCGCAGCCGTCGTCGAGGACGAGGGTCGGTCCGGCGGCGACGACCGCAGACAGGTGCGCGGCGTAGCCGGCGCGGTCCACCCCGTGGCGCGCGTGCACCCCGACGCCGTCGGCAACGAGCGCCGCCGCGACGTCGTCCTGGGTCGACAGCGGGTTGCTCGCTGCGAGGTGCAGCTCCGCTCCCCCAGCCACCAGGGTCCGGGCGAGCGCCGCGGTCTCCGTCGTGACGTGCATGCAGGCCGCGACGACCTGGCCCGCGAGCGGCTGCTCCGCGGCGAAGCGCTCGCGGATGAGACCGAGCACCGGCATGGCCGCTTCGGCGTACTCCGTCCTGCGACGACCTGCCTCGGCGAGCGCGAGGTCGGTGACGTCGTGAGCGGGCAGGGCTGCTGGCACCCGGCGATCGTGCCCTACGGTGCCTCTCGTGCTCGTGACCGACTCGACGGCCTACCTCGGGACCCTCGCTGCCGAGCTCGACGTCGTGGTCGTCCCGCTGCACGTGACGCTCGGCGACTGGTCCTTCGTCGAGGGCTCGGTCGAGCCGGCGCGCTTCTACGAACGGCTCGTCCCGGGCGGGCCGGTGCCGACGACGTCGCAGCCGTCGCCCGGTGACTTCCTCGAGGTCTTCAACGCGGCCGACGAGCCGGTGCTGTGCCTCATCTGCAGCGCGCGCCTGTCGGGCACCTTCGAGTCCGCGACGCTCGCGGCGCAGATGTCGTCGACCCGCGTCGACGTGGTCGACACGGCGACCATGAGCGGGGGTCTCGCGCTGGTCGTGGCGACGGTCGCACGGGCGGGTCTGCCGCACGACGAGTCGGTGGTGCTCGCGCGCTCGCTCGTGGGTCGGGTGCGCTCGACCTGGTCGTCGACCTCGCCGGACCTGCTGCGGGCCGGCGGCCGCTTCCGCGAGGACGTCCCCGGGGGCGTCCCGGTCATGACCCTGCATGGCTCGACGGTGTCGGTCGGCGGGTCGGCCGGGTCGGTGCGCGAGTCGGTGGCGATGCAGGCCGTCCACGGCGGTCCACCCGTCCTACGTCACCGTCGGCCACGGCGACGTCGCAGTCGCGGCCGACGCGCTCGCCGACGCCCTGGTCGGCAAGCCCGGGGTGCTCGGGGTCGACCGCTACATCATCGGACCGGTCGTCGGGGCCCACACCGGCCCCGGCACCTTCGGAGCCAACTACCTCACAGGAGCGGCATGACGAGCGACATCGACGTGGCGGCGATCTTCGCCGACAACGAGGGCTTCGTGCGGACCCTCGGCCCGACCGTGGTCTCGGCGACCGCGGAGCGCGCCGTCCTGCGCCTCGACGCCGGACCGGCACTGCACAACCACCTCGGCGGCCCGCACGCCGCGGCGCTGTTCGGCCTCGGCGAGCTGGCGGCGTTCGCCTTGCTGCTCAAGCGCTTCGGTGACCTCGCTCAGGCGGGCGGGGTGCCGTTCATCAAGAGCAGCAGCATCGAGTTCGGCGCGCTCGTCACCGGCCCGGTGCTCGCGACCGCGACGCTGGTCGACTCCGAGGAGTCGGTGCGCGAACGCTTCGCCGAGCGCGGGTCGGCGTCGTTCGACTGCGAGGTCGTCTTCACCCTCGAGGGCGACGGTCAGCAGACCACCGTCATGCGCCCGCGGATGACCCTCAAGCAGCTCTGAGCTGACGGCTGGCGAACGCGCACGGTCGACGACGTGCACGACATCGTCTACCGAGTCGGAGCGACTGCTACGCGGGCAGGCCCCGTTCGTCGTAGAGGTGGTCCGTGGGATCGCCGTGCCGAAGCTCCTCAGGTAGCGAGGCAGCGATCACCCGTCCGTGCGCCAGGATGCTTGCGACGCGCGCCTCGATGTCGTCCCGGCCAGGGACGTCGTAGGGAGTGGCCATTCCGGCAACGCTGATCCGACTCGAGGGCGCTGTCAAGGAGTGGGTGACGGGGTCGCACCCTCGGCCGGGTCGACCGTGATGACGCCACGCTTGGTGCCGGAGCCCTGGTAGTAGCCGCAACCCGAGTCGACCTCGATGAGGATGGCATCGTCGCCGGGCTCCTCGTAGACGTGGGTGAACGTCTCTCGCACCTCGACCGGCTTCGGAGGCACCGGCTCGCCCGGAGGGCACGAGAAGTCTGTGCCCTGAAAGCCCTTCTTGCCCCCGGCGAAGCTGATCAGGGCGAAACGCACGCCGCCCTTGTCACCGCGGGCGACGACCGTCACCGTGATCTCCTCGCCGACCCGCGGGCGTGCCGGCGAGACGGTGATGTCGATGGATACGACGTTGCGGGCCGGCGGGTACGTCGGCTCCGGCGGGGCGGTCGTCGGGGTGGCGTCCGGCATCGCTGTCGGTTCGGTCGCACGGGTTGATGAAGCCGTCGGTGTCGCTGTCACTGGGTTGAGCGCCGGCAAGATCGTGATGCGGATCGACTCGGACGCCGATCCCGGCGGTGAACCGCACAGCACCTTGGCCTCGACCGTGATCGTGTCGAAGCCTGACATGCCGTAGACGTGGTCGTAACTGCCGGTGTCCTGCCCTGGCGAGTCGGGGAAGTCAGTCGGGCGGGGTCCGCCGGGACAGCTGGCGATCGAGCCGAGGTAGCGGCCACCGATGGTCGGGAACAGCATCGGAGGAGCGAGGTCGCCGACGGCGGTCGCGAGCAGGCGGAACGGCTCGCCGACACGGACCGTGGTGCAGCTGACGGCGACCGCGACGGTCACGTCGTTGACCTCGTCGCCGTCGGACTCGGGCACCGGCAAGGTCGGCGCGACCAGCGCGCCGCCGCAGGCCGATGACACCGTCGGCGACGGCGACGGACCGGGGGTCGCAGCGACGAGGGTCGAGGGCTCCCGGCCGTCACCCGCGGCGTAGACGACGCCGATGCCGGAGACGGCGACGAGCGACAGCGCCGCCGCAGCGGACACGAGCGAGCGGCGGCGACGGCGGGCGCGCACGGTCGCGCGCACGAGGCCGGGCCAATCAGCGACCGGCGGGGCTCCGGCCGAGAGGGCGTCGAGGTCGTCGGGCAGCGAGCTCATCGTCGTGGCTCCTCGGAGAGGTCGGTGGCGCGCAGGGCGGCGAGCGCGCGCGACGTCGTGCTCTTCACGGTGCCGACCGGCCAGCCCAGGGCGGCGGCGGTGTCGGCTTCGGACAGGTCGTCGAAGAAGCGCAGGACGACCACGGCCCGCTGCTTGGAAGGCAGCGAGCGCAGGGCCCGCGCGACCGCGTCGCGGGAGTCGACGTCGCTCCACGGGTCGTCGACCGACTCGGGAAGGACGTCGGTCGGCACCTCGCCGCGCCACGTGCGCCGCCACCAAGCAGAGGCGGTGCGGGCCATCACCGAGCGGGCGTAGGCCTCCGGCGACTCCACCGAGGACCAGCGGCTCCACGTCGACGCGCACGCGTGCTGGACCAGGTCCTGGGCCAGCGCCCAGTCACCGACCAGCAGGTACGCCGTGCGGTGCAGGCGCGGCGCCGTCGCCGCCACCCACTCGTCGAATCCCTCCACGGACTAGCAGTGGGCCTGGACGGTCAACGAGGTTCCAGGAGGAAGTCGCGGAGGTCCGACGCAGCGGCCGGGTCCTGGAAGAGGTAGGCGTGCCCACCCTCGTAGACGCGGTGCTCTGCACCGGGGATGCGGCCCGCGAGGGCGGCGCCGTTGGCCGGCGGCGCGATCGCGTCGTACCTCCCCGATCCCACGAGCGTGGGCGCGGTGATGAGCGGCAGGCGGTCCCACGCGTCGTGCTCCTTGCGTGCGGCCATCTGCCGCTGGTAGCCCTCCCCCAGCGCCGCGGGGTCGCCGGCTGAGAGGAACGCGAGGAAGAACTCGCGCAGCTCGGCGTCCTCTGCGGTGCGGGTGTCGATGAGCTCGGTCATCCGCTCGGCGAAGGGACTCCCGATCTCGTGCAGGGGGTACGACGCACCGCCCGCACCGCCGGCGCTCGTGCAGGCGAGCGACAGGGCCGTCACGCGGTCGGGAGCCAGGGCCGCGACGTGTTGGGCAACCATGCCGCCGAAGGACAGTCCGTGCAGGGCGAAGCGGTCCCAGCCGAGGCGGTCGGCCAGTGCGAGGGCGTCGCGGGCGAAGACGTCCATCGTCGGCGGCTCGGACGACAGGTCGACGGATTCACCGACGCCACGGTGGTCGTAGCCGACAACAGTGAGGTCCTTGCGCAACGGCGACGTCGCCGGCCCGATCCCGAAGCGCAGCGCGGACCCGGAGCCGGACACCGACAGCAGCGGCGGGCCGTCGCCGGCGACCTCGTAGTAGAGGTCGGCGCCCGGGACTGCTGCCCTCACGCGTGGAGCGGCATCGTCAGGGGCACCGTCGCAGTCTGGCACCGGGCAGGGGAAGATGGTGGCCGGACGACGGAAGGACCCGCACGGTGGCTGGTGGACTGGTAGCGCTGCTCGACGACGTGGCCGTGCTCGCGCGGGCCGCCGCCGCGTCCGTCGACGACATCGCGCTCGCGGCCGGCCGGGCCAGCGTCAAGGCGGCCGGTGTGGTCGTCGACGACACCGCGGTCACCCCGCAGTACGTCCACGGCCTCGCCGCCGAGCGCGAGCTGCCCATCATCCGCAAGATCGCGATCGGGTCGCTGCGCAACAAGCTGCTGATCATCGGTCCGGCGATCCTGCTGCTCAGCGAGTTCCTGCCCGGCCTGCTCACGCCGCTGCTCATGGCCGGTGGCACCTACCTCTGCTACGAGGGCGCCGAGAAGGTCTGGCACCGGCTGCACGCGAGCGACGACCACGCGACCGGCGCCGCCGAGCCCGAGAAGCTGATCGACGAGGACACGGTCGTGCGCGGCGCGATCCGCACCGACTTCATCCTGTCGGCCGAGATCATGGTCATCTCGCTGAACGAGGTCGCCGACGAGGCCTTCGCGGCCCGCGCCGCGATCCTGCTGCTCGTCGCCTTCGCGATCACGGTCCTCGTCTACGGCGTCGTCGGCCTCATCGTGAAGATGGACGACGTCGGCCTGAGCCTCGCCGAGCGCCCCGGGCAGCGGGCCGCGAAGCTCGGCCGCGGCCTGGTGCAGGCGATGCCCAAGCTCCTCACCGGCCTCACCGTCGTCGGCACCGCCGCGATGCTCTGGGTCGGCGGCCACATCCTGCTCGTCGGCATGCACGACCTCGGGTTCGACCTGCTCTACGACGCCGTGCACGACGTCGAGGAGGCCGCGAGGGACGCAACCGGCGCGGTCGGCGGCGTCGTCGGCTGGCTGGTCAACACCGTCGCGAGCGCCGTCCTCGGCCTGCTCGTGGGGGCGCTCACCGTCGTGGTCCTGACCTTCACGCTGCACCGGCGCAAGGGCACGGGCACAGACGCAGCCGCCGAGCACTAGCGCCGGATGCGGTCCTTCAGGGCCGTGATGGCGTCGACCGGCGTCGGGTCGGTGCCCTGCAGCAGCGCGAGGTAGGCCGAGGCGTAGTCGGTCGTGCCGATCAGCCAGGCGATCCGCTCGAAGCTCGTCTCCCCCGCCGCGCGCAGGGCGGTGACGCCGACGTGGCGCTCCTCGGCGAGCTCGGTCGAGACGTCCGCGCGACGGGCCACCTGCGGGTGCTCCTCGGCGTCGCGCAGCAGCACCAGCCGGATGCGGGTCGTCGACGGGGTGGGGTCGTCGTCGTCGTAGGGGTCGTGGAAGAGGTCGGCGGAGCCACGCCCCGCGAAGGGGCCGTCGAAGCCGACGACCTGGTTGTGGTTGGCCTCGGGGAGGACGCCCCAGGTGGCGGGGACCTTGGCGTTCTCGTTGAGCTGGCAGGCGAAGCGGTACGCCGCGACGCCCGCGAGCGGGCTGGTCCCCCAGAGCACCGGGACCGTGTCGAGCAGCTCGGTGGCGAGGGTCTTGGCCGGGTTGACGACCGTGTCGGCGTCGATGCGGCAGCGCGTCGCGACGCCCTCGAGGCAGACCGCGGTCTCCTCGACGACCCCGGCAGGGGCCTGCACCAGACCGAGGTGGTCGGCGGCGATGACGAGCGGCGTGGACAGCGCCCACACCGACGCGCGCGGCTGGCGGCCCTGCGGGACGGGGACGAACAGCGCCCGACCGCGGGACGCGAGGTCCTCCGCGGGGCTCCCGGCACCGGCGACGACGAGCAGCCGGCAGCCGCGCCGGACCGCCTCCTCCAGCGCCGACAGCGTCTCCTCGGTCGACCCCGAGCACGACACCGCGATGACGAGGTCGGCCGCACCGACCCAGGTCGGCAGGCCGTAGCCGCGGTGGGTGAGCACGGGGACGGGAGCCTTGGCACCGAGCACGGCGGCGAGGACGTCGCCGGCGATGCCGGAGCCACCCATGCCGCAGACGACGATCGAGCGCGGCCGGTCCTCACCGGCGAGCGCGACCAGACCCGCCTCCGCCGACAGCGTCACGGCCTCGCGGACCTGCGCGGCGCTGGAGGCGATGGCCCGCAGCATCGCGCCGGGGTCGGCAGCCTCGAGCGCCGCGGCGTCGTCGAGGTCGGGCGTCACGAGGGCTTGCGGGCCTCGTCCACCAGCAGGACCGGGATGTCGTCGCGCACGGGGTAGGCCAGGCCGCACCCGGTGCAGACCAGCTCGCCCTCCCCGTTGTTGGCCGACTCGTCGGCGCGCAGCGGCGCCTTGCAGTCGGGGCAGGCGAGGATCTCGAGCAGCTTTGCGTCCAGCTTCATACCGTCAGCCTAGTCAGGCGCGGATGAGGGCGAGGACCTCGTCGCGGACCGTGGCCATCGTGGGCTCGTCGGGAGCCTCGACGTTGAGGCGCAGCAGCGGCTCGGTGTTGGAGGCGCGGACGTTGAACCACCAGCCGTCCAGGCTCGCCACGGTCAGGCCGTCGAGCTCGTCGAGCTCGAGGTCGGCGTAGCGGGCCGTGATCTCGGCGACCATCGCCTGCTGGTCGGTGACGGTCGAGTTGATCTCGCCGCTCGCGGCATAGCGGTCGTACGACGTCAGCAGCGCCGACAGCGGGCCGTCCTGGCCGCCGAGGGCGGCGAGGGCGTGCAGCGCGGCGAGCATGCCGGAGTCGGCGTTCCAGAACTCCCGGAAGTAGAAGTGGCCGCTGTGCTCGCCGCCGAAGACTGCGCCCGTGCGGGCCATCTCGGCCTTGATGAAGGAGTGACCGACGCGGGTGCGGACCGGGGTGCCGCCGTTCTCGGTCACGACCTCGGGGACCGAGCGGGAGGTGATGAGGTTGTGGATCACCGTCGAGCCGGGGACGCGGGCCAGCTCACGCTCGGCGATCAGCGCAGTCAGCGTCGAGGGGCTGACGATCGCGCCGCGCTCGTCCACGACGAAGCAGCGGTCGGCGTCGCCGTCGAAGGCGAGCCCGAGGTCGGCGCCCTCGGCCAGCACGGCCTTCTGCAGGTCGCGCAGGTTCTCCGGGTCGATCGGGTTGGCCTCGTGGTTGGGGAAGCTGCCGTCGAGCTCGAAGTAGAGCTCGGTGACGTCCAGCGGCAGCCCCGCGAAGGTGACGGGCACGGTCAGGCCGCCCATGCCGTTGCCCGCATCGACGACGACCTTCAGCGGGCGGATCGCGTCGATCCCGGGCACGAGGCCCTTGACGTAGGCGGCGTAGTCCTCGAGCAGGCTGCGCTGCTCGACGGTGCCGGGGGTGGCGACCGGCGCAGGGAGGCCCTCAGCGAGGAAGCGCTCGGCGTCCTCGCGCAGCTGGCGCAGGCCGGTGTCCTGCCCGACGGGGGCGGCGCCGGCGAGGCAGAGCTTGATGCCGTTGTACTTCGCCGGGTTGTGGCTGGCGGTGAACATCGCGCCCGGCACGTCGAGGGTGCCGGCGGCGTAGTAGAGCAGGTCGGTCGAGCCGAGCCCGGCGTCGATGACGCTGGCGCCCTGCGAGGTCGCGCCCTCCGCGAAGGCCGCACCGAGGGAGACCCCGGTCTCGCGCATGTCGCGGGCGGTGACGATCGTGCTCGCCCCGGTGAACAGCGCGAACGCCGCTCCGAGGGCCCGGGCGATGTCGTCGTCGAGCTGGTCGGGCACCGTGCCGCGGACGTCGTACGCCTTGATGATCGTGGACAGGTCGCGTGAGGTCACGCCGCGACCCTACCCAGGGTCAGGCAGCCTTGACCTTCGTGGCCTTGCGCAGGACGGTGCTGACGTCGAGGGCCTGGCCGGACTGGGTCCAGGTCTTGTTCTCGCAGGCGTGGCACGACACGAAGTCGACGAGCGAGCCGTCGGTGAGCGTCATCGTGATCTCGGTGACGCGGGTGCTCGCGCAGGTCGTGCAGGTGGCGAGCGAGGACTTCGGGGCGGTGACCAGCGACATGGGGATCGGCTCCAGGGAAGGGGATGAAGGCCCGCTCGGGTGCTACCTCGCGGCCTGACACTCACCTGTTCGGCCTAGCGGCCAGATCCCTTGAGGACACGGCGTGTCCGGGGCAAAACGGACATTCAGCCCGGGGTCGGGAGCGCCCGCAGGTGGCCACGGCGACCGGTGCCGACGTCCTGCGGCTGGTCGGGTCGGCCGCGGGCGGGCCGGGCGGCCTCTCGGACGGCGTCGGCGAGCGCCTCGAGGTCGTCGACGGAGCGGGCGAGCGGCACCGAGAGGTCCGGCTCATGGCGCACGACCTCCCAGCCGCGCGGAGCGGTGGTGCGCTGGGCGTGGGCCTCGCACAGGTCGTAGCAGTGCGGCTCGGCGTGGGTGGCGAGCGGGCCGACGACGGCCGCGCGGTCGGCATAGACGTAGGTGAGCGTCGCGACGGCAGGGGCGGTGCACGCGGTGCGCGAGCAGCGCCGGACAGGGCTCACGAGGAGCGACGATAGGCGCACCGGGGGCGCGGGACCAGCAGGCGGGGCGTGTCGAGCCCTACCCTTGCCGCCGTGAGCGGTCCGAGGCGGCGCGACAGGCACGGCCGAGGGCTGCGCGGGGTCCTGGTGCCGGCCAGCGCGGTCGTTGCCGGCCGCGAGGTGCGGGTGCCGCTGTCGATGACCCGCGGGGAGCGCTTCGACGACCTCGTCCTCGACGCCGTCGAGCACCTCGAGGAGCGCTGGGCCGCGGAGCTCGAGGGCGTGGAGTTCGCCGTCGAGGACGTGCCGCCGGTGCCGCCCGGTGGCGTCGACCCGGCGCTGGAGCCCGACGTCGTCGCCGACGAGACCGCGGGCGGGGCGGTGCCGCTCGGTCGGCTGCTGCCCGCAGGCGTCGACGAGCGCGGCGAGCGCACCGCGCCGCGGGTCGTCGTCTACCGCCGCCCGCTGGAGGCGCGGGCCGTCGACCGGCTCGACCTCGCCGACCTCGTCCACGACGTCGTCGTCGACCAGGTGGCCCGACTGCTCGGCCGCGACCCCGACGAGGTCGACCCGCCAGGTCACTAGTCGGTGCGGGTCGCTGCTCCCGGGTCACGGGCGACGACCGGCCGGGTGACCTCCTGCGCGGCGCCCTGCAGCTGCAGGATCGTCGTGAGCGGCCCGCGCTCGCCGCGCTCGCGCAGGTAGCGGGTGGCGTAGACCGGACCGGAGCCGGCGACCGGCCGCACCTCCACGGCCAGGCGCACCTCGGCACCGGGCGGGAAGAACGTGGACAGCCTCAGCGCGACCGTGCGGCCGCCCGGCACTGTGACGACCTTCGGGGCGGGCAGCTCGCCGGCCTGCCCGATGATCGGCACCAGCGAGACCTCCACCGAGGCGTCGCCGTCGAGCGCCGCCAGCAGCAGCGAGCTCTCCGTCGGCCGGTCGATGACGAGGTCGGTGAGGACCGCGAGACCGGTGAGCGGTCGGGCGGAGCCGGCGTAGGCGAACTCGCGGATCGGCTGGGTCGGGTCCTGCGCGTCGAGCACGAAGCCGGCCGCCAGGACCGGCGCGCCGTCGCTGGTGACCCGCAGCGCCGCTGAGGTCTCGGCCATCAGCTCGGTGACCTCGGTCGAGACCGTGCGGCCGGCGGGCACCTCGATCGCCTCGAGCCCGGTCGGCACGAACTGCCCGTCGCCGCTGGTCAGCTGCACCGACACGACGGCGTCGTCGGTGGTGGGGTTGGTGACGTAGAGGAAGCGCCGGCCGAAGCCGGCCGAGTCGCGCGAGGGCAGCCCGGGTACGACGACCTCGGTCGACGGTGGCTGCGACTGCGGCACCCACTCGACGCCGCGCGGGGTCTGGCCGTCCCAGCGGACGTGGCGCATGGCTGCGGCGACGCGGCCGCGCTGGGCCTGGACGTGGACGGCGAGCAGGTCCTTGCCGGGGGCGAGGTCGTCGAGCTTGATGGGCGCGCGCTTGCGGCCCGGCACGAGGATGCCGCGGCCCTGCCGGGCGTCGACCGGGCCCTCGGCGGTGTAGACGGTGACGTCGACGAAGGCATTGGTGGCGTCGGGGTTGGCCAGCTGCAGCAGGGTCGACTCGGCGACCGCGGCGCTGCCACCGACGAACCACGCCTCGGTGCGCGGCGCCTCGCAGCGCAGCCCCGCGAAGCCGCGCTCGGCGCCGCTCTCGCCGCGGGTGACCTGCTCGACCTCGAGCCCCGCGGCGACGGGGCCGCGGGCGTCGACGACGTAGGCGTCGCCGTCGAGCTCACTGGCGAGCCCGATCGCGACCTGGCCGGGCTCGCGCACGGGCAGGGCCCCGGGGGCGCTGCGGTCGTTGAGGGGCTGGCCGAGCACCTGACCGGCCAGGTCCTCGACGTCGTCGGGCGCGGGGGCCGCACCGACGCTGACGCGGGTCTCGACCTGCTGGCCCCGGTTGCGGATGTCGGGGCAGACCGCGGTCGCGCCGACAACCGGCGTGACCGACGCCTGTGACGTCGTGGGCCGTGCACCCCCGTCGAGGACGGTGCCCCCGAGGGCTGTCCCGCCCGCGAGCAGGGCCAGGACGACGACCAGTCCGAGCGGCGGGCGGGTCATGCGACGTCTCCCTCGGTGCGGCGGGTGGTCGGAACGGGCCGGTCGGTCTCGTCGGGCTCGTCGGTCTCGTCGGTCTCGTCGGTCTCGTCGTCGATCTCGAGGCCCCGACGGCGCCGGGCACCGGGGGCGGCGAGGACAGCGACCACGACGACCACGGCGATCTGCAGCGTGAGCACGGCGCGGCGGCCGCCCTGCTCGCGGACCAGCCGCAGCTCGCCGCCGGCGGCCGGCACCTCGAAGCCCTGCGCCCAGCCCCAGGCGGTGACGCGGTCGAGCTCGCGACCGTCGATCGTCACGGTCCAGTCGTCGTCGGCGGCCTCGGACAGCACGAGCAGCCGTCCCTCCGGCCCGCTGCCGAGCACGTCACGCGCGCCCTCGCGGTCGGCCTCGACCTGGCGCGGGAGGTCGGTGCGCAGCAGGTCGCGGCTCGGGCCGCGGTCACCCCGACGGGCGGCCTGAGCAGCCGCGGGCTGCAGCAGCTGCAGGCGCGCCGCGGGGGCGAGCACCTGCCACAGCAGGACCTCACCGGTGGTGCGGCGGGTGAGGCCGGCCTGGGCGTCGAGCACCAGCGCGGTGGCGTCGCGTCCGGGGCCGGGCAGCAGCGCGACATAGCGGACCGCGCGGGTCGCGAGCGCCTCGGCGGCGTCGCTGCCGCTCGGCGACAGCAGGTCGGCGACGACCCCGTCGAGGGCGTCGAGCTGCCCGTCGCGGGGCGGGGTGTCGGCGTCGCCGAGGTCGAGCCGGACACCGGCGACCAGCTCGTAGTCGGTGCGGTCGGCCGCGGGGCGCAGCACCAGGGTGCGCAGGCCGGGCTCGTCGCGGACCTCGGCCTGGGCGAAGGCCGGAAGAACCGGCCGCAGGCCGCGCGCCAGCGGGTCGTCGGCGCCACGGACGAGCCAGGCGCCGCCGGCCAGCAGCGGGGTCGCTGCGGCCGTGACGGCGACGACGGCAGCGGTCAGCTGGCGCCAGCCGAAGCTGCGCCGGGCGAGCTGGGTCCGCAGCCCGTCGGCCGCAACGAGCGCGGCGACGAGCAGCCCGCCGGCGGCGACCTGCAGCGACGTGCCGGGCCAGACAGGGGTGCCGTCGGGTTCGGCGGAGGCGAGCAGCAGCGCGGACACCAGACCGACACCGGCGACCGCCCACGCCGTCAGGGCGAGGCCGTGGCGGTCGCGCCGGACCAGGCCCCCGAGGGCCGCGAGGACGAGCCCCGCCGTGACCCAGGTGGCGGGCGTGCCGGGTCCGTCGGGGTCGAGGAGGACCAGTTGCAGCGGCTCCGGCACCGGCCCGGCGAGCAGGCGACCCGGGCCGTGGAGCAGCCGGGCGGGGTCGCGCAGGACCTCGAAGGACCAGGGCAGGAGCACGACCAGGGGTACGCCGGAGGCGATCAGCGCCGCGAGGCCCCGGCGGCGCGCACCGGCCCCCTCGTCGGCCGGGCTCGTCACGAGGCCTATGAGCCCGGCACCGATCAGGACGACGGCCGCGAGGACGGCGAGGACGGGGGCGAAAGCCGCGCAGGCCGCGACCGCGAGGCCGAGGCCCCAGGCGCGCCGCCAGCCACCCGGGGCGGGGTCGTCGCGGACGACCCGAACGGCCGCGAGGGCCACGAGCGGCAGCCCGACCTGCAGGGCCGCGGCGTCGAGCCGGCCCGCGGCGACAGCGCCGGTCGCGACCGGCAGCAGCGCCCAGGTGGCGGCCGCCCACAGCCGCAGGACCTGGTGGCGCACCACGCGACGAGCGGCCAGGAAGGCCGTCAGCCCGGCCAACGGGACGCTCGCGAGCAGCAGCAGGTCGACGGCCAGCCAGGCCTTGCCGAGCAGCACGGTCGCGAGCAGCGCCAGCAGCGCCAGGGCCGGTGGCGCGGCGGCCTCGCTGCCGACCGCGGTGGGGTGCCAGCTCGCGGCGTAGGCCGACCACAGGTCGCTCGCGCCGGCGGGAGCCGGGAGCAGCCGGCCGCCGGCGAGAGCGCCTCCGCTGAGCGCGAGCACGCTGCGCTCGGCGAGCAGGGCCAGCCCGGCCAGGGCCAGGACGAGCAGCACGGGTGGCCGGGTCAGCAGCGACCGCAGCGCGCCACCGCCCGACGGCGCGAGCTCCGCGACGTCGTCGGAGTCGCCCATGGCGTCGAGGACGCTCGCCCCCGGGGCCGACCCGCCGGACAACCAGTCGCCGAGCTCGGCCGCGGCCGCCCGCAGCCGCCCGGTCCGCGACGCGAAGAGGTGGCGCAGCGCGCGCAACGGGACGGTGCGGGTGGCTGCGCGGGCGCGGCGCGCGGCGAGCAGGCGGCCGGGTCGGCCGAGCACGTGGCCGAGCGCCGCGAGCTCGTCGCGCGCTGCGAGAACCTGACGCGTGAGCAGGAAGCCGACGACCCGCAGCAGGCACCACAGCACGAGCCGGGGCAGGACGTAGAGCATCCGCGGGGCGGTGGAGTGGGCGAGCAGGACGTAGAGAGCGTTGCGGCGGTCGACGCCGCCGGGCCGCCCGCGCTCGGCGTCGAGCGCCCGCCGGCCGGTGGTGGCGGCCCGCACGTGGCGGACCCTCGCCTGCGGGACGACCACGACGCGACTGCCGGCGGCGTTGACCTTCCAGCCGAGGTCGAGATCGTCGCGGAAGACCGCGAGGGCCGGGTCGAGCCCGCCGACGTGGTCGTAGACCGCACGACGCACGAGGGCGCCCGCGGTGCCGACGGCGAGCACGTCTCGGACGTCGTCGTACTGCCCCTGGTCGTACTCCCGGCGTTCCAACCCCGTCTCGCGGTGGCCGCCCGGGTCGCAGGTGATGCCGACCTCCACGAGGACCCGTGGGTCGTGCCAGTCGCGGACCTTGGGGCCGAGCAGCGCGGCCGACGGCGAGTCGGCGGCGTGGGCCAGCAGTCGCTCGAGGGCCTCGGGCTCGACGGCGACGTCGTCGTGGAGCAGCCACAGCCACTCGGTCGTCGGCGCGTCCTGCAGCGCGGCGGCGACGGCCTCGCCGAAGCCGACGTCCGGTCCGAGCGCGAGCACCTCGGTGACGACGTCGCCCTCGGCGGCGCGCAGCAGCGCGAGGGAGGAGTCGGTGCTGCCGGTGTCGACGGCGACCACCCGCACCGGCCGCAGCGTCGAGGCGGCGAGCGCGGCCAGGGTGTCGGGCAGCCAGGCGTCGCCGTCGTGAGCGACGAGGACGGCCGTGACATTGGCCGTCGGCTGGGACCACGCGGGGCGGGCCTTGCTACGGGGAGGCATGAGGAGGTGACCGTGGTCGGCGGGACGCGCGGGACGCCGGCCGGGCGGTCCGCGCGTCGTCGGGCGGGCGAGCCGGGAGGTGCCGGCAGCTCCTGAGACTACGGGAGGCGGCAGCGCCGCCGGTCAGATGGCCATCCGCTTGAGGCGACGACGCTCACGCTCCGACAGCCCGCCCCAGATCCCGAACCGCTCGTCGTGGGCCAGCGCGTACTCCAGGCACTCCGACTTGACCTCGCAGCCGACGCAGATGCGCTTGGCCTCGCGGGTCGAGCCGCCCTTCTCCGGGAAGAAGGCCTCAGGGTCGGTCTGCGCGCACAGCGACTGCTCTTGCCAGGCGAGCTCCACCCCCTCGTCCTCGTTGCGGGCCAGGGACAGGAAGACCGGCGGGCTCGTGGCCGTCCGGTCGCCGCTCTCGGTCCAGGTCGTGCTCAGCGTCTCGCTCATGGCGTCGCTCATCTCGCTTCCATCCCGGCAGGTGCGGCCGTGACGTCGGGCGGGACGGACCGGGAGGCCCGTCGACCGCGGGGAGTGCCACTGGCGGACGCGGAGCAGGTGGCTGCATAGGGGCAGTCCCGCGAGACCAGGGGGAACGACACGCGTGGAATTACACGCGTGTCCTGCGCTTGAGTCAAGCCCGCGTCTGGTATCCGAGCGTGACGAACCGGACATTGGGGGACACCACGCTCAGTCGGGGCACGTTCTCGTCACCGGCACGGCACGTGCCGCGCGTCCCGGCTACTTGCGGCGGCGGAAGAAGCGGCGCTCGGGCTCGTCGGGCTCCGCCGGTGGCGTCGGGGTGACGGGTCGGGCCGTGGCCGGTGTCGTGGCCGGTGTCGCGGCCGGTGTCGCGGCCGGTGTCGTGGGTGCGGGAGCAGGGGAACCGGTGGTTCCGGTGGCTGCGTCGAGCGCCGCGCCGGGGCCGGGGACCTCCGGCATGGCGTCGAGACTGGCTCGCTTCGGTGTGGCGCCTCCCATCGGCCGCGCGGCCGGTCGGGCACTCGGGGCGGTGCTGCTCGTGATCGGGGGACGGGGCGCCGGGCGGGTCTGCTGCGCGGCGGGGGCGGCTGCGTGGGGAGTCGCGTCGGGGGCGGGGCCATCGGGGGTGGTGACCGTTGCCGCATCGGCGTTCGGGGTCGGGGTCGGGGTCGGGCTCGGGGTCGGGGACCCCGTGACAGGGGCGCTCGTCTCGGGCGCCGTGGCGGCCGTGTCCGCTGTCAGGTCGGCGGCCGTCTTCTTCACGGGCGTCTTCGTGACGGGCGCCTTCTGCACAGGCGTCTTCTTCGCCGGTGTCTTCTCCGTCGGCGTCTTCTTCGCCGGCGCAGTGTCCGCAGTCGCCTTCTTGACCGGCGCCTTCTCGACTGGCGTCTCTGTGACTGGCGCCTTCTTGACCGACGCCTTCTTCACCGACGCCTTCTTCACGGGCGCCTTCTTCACGGGCGCCGCTGCCACCGCCGTCGTCGTCGCTGCGGGTGCCAGCTCCAACGACGGGACCTCGACGGGGGCGCGGTCACCGACGGGGTCGGGTGCGAGCGCCTCGACGTCGGCCGGCACGACGGTGGTCGGCAGCGCGGGGCGCCCTACGGCGCTGCGGAAGCGGGCCGCATCGCGGACGTCTCGGCGGCGCTCGGCGGCGCTCGCCATCCCGCCGGCGAGCACCGCGCGGTCGCGCGCGGACAGGCCAGCGGCGAAGTCGTCGAGCAACTGGTGCAGGACGCGGTCGCGCTCGGCCTCCAGGGCCGCGTCGCGCTCGCGCAGGTAGCCGACGAGGACGTCGCCCGCGGAGGCGAGCTTGTCGGTGCCGCGGTCGAGGCCGCTCCGCGCGTCGGAGACGGTGACGACCGCGGCTGTGAGCGCGGCGCGGATCTCGTGGAGCTGCGCCTGCAGCTCGGCGCGCAGGTCCGCGGTGACCGCCTCGGCAGCGGCGCGGGCATCGGCGACGACGTGGGACGTCGCGCCGGGCAGTTCGGCGTGCAGCGCTGCGACGTCACGGCGGACCTCGTCGGTGGCAATCGCGAGCGCGGCCACCCGCTCTCCCGCCTCGCGGGTCGAGGTCGTCGCGCCGACGACGGTGGTGCCGAGGTCGGCGAGCCGCGCCGCGACGGTGGCGGCGCTCTCGTCGACCTTGTCGACGAGCTCGGTGCGCAGCGCCGCGGCACCGGAGCCCACCTGCTCGCGGGTCTCGGCCAGTCCGGCGGTCACGACAGCACCGACGTCCTCGCCGGCGGTGACCACGCGCTCGCGCAGGGCCTCGACGCCGCCGGTGAGGTCGGTGCGCAGCGTGGCGAGGCCCGCGGAGGTCGTCGAGGACGCGGCGACGAGCTCCTCGACGCGCGGGCGGATCGAGCCGACCTCGGTCGCGACGTCGGCGCGGATGTCGGACAGCGCGGTCGCGACCTGACCGCGGATCGCCTCGATGCGCGACTCGACGGTGCCCTGCAGCGCGCTGAGCTGGCCCTCCGCGGTGGTGGCCCGCCCGGTGAGGTCGGCCTGCAGCGTCACCACGGTCGACAGCAGCCGCTCGGCGATGTCGTCGAGCTCGGTCTGCGCCTCCTCGCGGCCCTCGGCGAGCGCCTCGGTGACGGCGGTGACGAGACCCTTGAGGTCGCGGTCCATCGTCGTGGCGAAGCCGTCCATGGCGGACCGGACGGTCTCCGCAAGCTCGGTGACGGCCGCCCGGGTGGCGACGGTCTCCGCGGCGCCGCGCCCGAGCGCCTCCACGACCTCACGGCGCAGCTGGTCGGTGCGGGTGCGCAGGGTGTCGGTGAGCGAGGTCGCGAGCTCGGCGACGCGGGCGTCGTTGACCTCGGCGAGCCGGGCCACGACCGTCTCGGCCTGCTCCCCCGCGGCCTGCTCGATCCGGCGCTCGATGGAGGTGACGGCGAGCCCGAGCGCCCGCAGCTTGTCGGTGGTGGTGCTGGCGCCGTCGCGGGCGAGCGACTCGAGGCGCTCCGACTGCCCGTCGAGGGCGTCCTCGAGCACGGCGAGCCGGGCCTCGAGGGCACCGCGCGCGTCGACGAGAGCCTCGGTGCCGGCGGTCGCGGCGTCGCGGGCCGCGGCGTCGCGGGCGGACAGCGTCCGGCGTACCTCGTCGAGGACCGCGTCCACCCGGTCCTGCAGGACCGAGCGCAGGTCGGTGGCGACCTGGTCGAGACGCGAGCCCGTCGGGACGGTCGCGAGCCCCTCGCGCACCTCGGTGGCCAGCGAGGGCAGCGCGCCCCGGACCTCGTCGACGGTGCCCGACACGGCCTCGAGCCGGGTGGCGAGCTCGGCGACGCGGCGCACGACGGTGCCGGCCTCGGTGCGGGTCGCCGACGCGGTGCCCGACAGGGTGCCGCCGACCTGCTCGAGCTCCTCACGGACGGCGCCGACGTCGGAGCGCAGCGACCCGAGCTCGGCGCGGACCGCGCCCAGCTCGGTGCGCAGGGCCGCGACGGCCGTGGCCAGACCGGCATCGCTGCCCGGGTCGGCGTCGCTCTCCTCGACGGCGAGCGCCGCGAGCTGCTCGATGCGACGTGACAGCGGATCCACGAGACGACCTCTCCAGGCTTGAGTCCCCGGAGCGTATCGGCGTCAGACGAGCGGGAGCGGCACCCGGACCGCGATGTCCCGGCGCGCCGCGGCGAGACGCTCCACGCTGACCTCGCCGTAGGTCGTGGTGCGCTGCCGCGGGGTGCGCCCGGCAGCGACCACCATCGCCTCGAGCTCCTCGACGGACTTGCGCGAGCCGTGCGCCGAGCCGGCCATCCGGCTGATGGTCTCCTCCATGAGCGTCCCGCCGAGGTCGTCGACGCCACCGGCGAGGACCTGGCCGCACCGCTCGGGCCCGAGCTTCACCCAGGAGCACTGCACGTGGTCGATGCGGCCGTGCAGCAGCAGCCGCGCGACGGCGTGCACGGCCCGGTTGTCGCGCACCGTCGGGCCGGGCCGGGCGACCCCGGCGAGGTAGATCGGAGCGTTGGTGTGCACGAACGGCAGCGGCACGAACTCCGTGAAGCCGCCGGTGCGGTCCTGCAGCTCGGCGAGCAGCCGCAGGTGGCCGAGCCAGTGGTGCGGCTGGTCGACGTGGCCGTACATCATCGTGCTGGTCGTCGGCAGCCCGACCTCGTGGGCCGTCGTCACGACCTCGACCCACTGCGACGTCGGGAGCTTGCCCTTTGTGAGCACCCACCGCACGTCGTCGTCGAGGATCTCTGCCGCGGTGCCGGGCAGGCTGTCGACGCCGGCCTCCTTCGCCGCGACGAGGAAGTCCCGGATGGAGACCTGCATCCGGGCGGCCGCGTTGACGACCTCCATCGGGCTGTAGGCGTGCAGGTGGATCCCAGGCGCCGCGGCCTTCACGGCCCGCGCCAGGTCGAGGTAGGCGGTGCCCGGCAGGGTCGGGTCGATGCCGCCCTGCATGCAGATCTCGGTCGCGCCGACCTCCCACGCCTCGGCCGCGCGGGCGCCGACCTCCTCGAGCGACAGGGTGTAGGCGTCGGCGTCGGTGCGCCGCTGGGCGAAGGCGCAGAAGCGGCATCCCGTGTAGCAGACGTTGGTGAAGTTGACGTTCCTGTTGACCACGAAGGTGACGTCGTCGCCGACCGCGTCGCGGCGCACGTCGTCGGCCAGCCGGGTCAGTGCCTCGAGCGCGGGCCCGTCGCAGGTGAGCAGGGAGAGGTACGCCGGGTCGGCGAGCCCGGCCGGGTCGTCGGCGGCCTGTGCGAGGGCGGCCCGGACGTCCGTCGGGAGGCGCTCGACCTGCGCGGGCACCTGGGCGCGGACCGCCTCCCAGTCGCCGTAGACGTCGTCGAAGTCCGACCGCCTGTCGCTGCTGCGCCCCGTCGTGTCGACGGTCGCGTGCAGGTCGGTGCGGCCGGTGCTGCGCAGCGCGTCGTCGGGCTCCTGCCACGGCCGGCCGGTGGGCAGCACGTCGGCGGCGAGGCCGCTCGGCAGCCGCAGCGCGTCGACGTGGGCAGCGAGCCGCGGGTCGAGCCACGGCTCGGCGAGGTAGGGCGGGTGGGCGGTCAGCCGCTCGGTGAGGGCGAAACCGCTTGCAGCGCAGGCCTTCTCGAGGTCGTCGAGGTGCGGCCAGGGGCGCTCGGGGTTGACGTGGTCGGGGGTGAGCGGGCTGACGCCGCCGAGGTCGTCGACGCCTGCCGCGAGCAGGTCCGCGACGTCGGCGAGGTTGGGCGGAGCCTGCACCCGCACAGACGGGCCGAGCAGGAGCCGCGCCACCGCGATCGCCGCGAGGTGCTCGTCGCGGGTCGCGTCGTCGGCGTCGCGCATGGCGGTGTCGTCCTTGGCGAGGAAGTTCTGGACGATGACCTCCTGCACGTGGCCGTGCCGGCGGTGGCTCGCCCGGATCGCGAGCAGCGACTCGGCGCGGTCGGCGAGGGACTCCCCGATGCCGACGAGGATCCCGGTCGTGAAGGGGACCGCGTGCCGGCCGGCGTCTTCGAGGACCCGCAGCCGCACCTCCGGGTCCTTGTCGGGGCTGCCGCGGTGGGCCGGCACGTCGGCCGTCGTCTCGAGCATCATGCCCATCGACGGGGCCACCGGCTTGAGCCGCTGCAGCTCGGCCCAGGTCATGACGCCGGGGTTGAGGTGCGGCAGCAGCCCGGTCTCCTCGAGGACGGCGACCGCGGCCGCGCGCACGTAGGCGAGGGTGTCGTCGTACCCCGCCTCGTCGAGCCACTGCTGCGCCTGCGGCCAGCGGTCCTCGGGCCGGTCGCCGAGGGTGAACAGCGCCTCCTTGCAGCCGAGCGCCTGACCGGCGCGGGCGATGGCGAGGACCTCGTCGAGGGAGAGGTAGGGCGCGGGCAGCTTGTGCGGGACGGTCGCGAAGGTGCAGTAGTGGCAGCGGTCGCGGCACAGCCGGGTCAGCGGGACGAAGACCTTGCGGCTGTAGGTGACCGTGCGCGGCCGACCCAGCGCCTCGAGCCCCTGGTCGCGGACCCGGGCCGCCGAGTCGCACAGCGCGACGAGGGCGTCGCCGCGGGCCGCGAGCAGCGTGGTCGCCTCACCGGCGTCGAGCGGCTTGCCGTCACGCGCCCGCGCCAGGGCGCGACGCATGCCCGGCTGCTCCATCCGCTGACCCTATGTGGCGGCGGACAGCACCACCGCGGCGACAGGCAGGGTGACCCGGCCGTGGGTCACTGGGTAGGACGTCGTGACCACCTCGACGTAGCGGCGGCGCATCTGCGCCCGCTGCTCCGGGGTCGCCGCCGCGATGACGGCACCGGTGCGGGGCGTGCTCGCGCCCACCGCGTCGAACCACGCGCCCGGCTCGACCTCCACCGACCAGGTGGCGCGCTGGACGCGGACATCGGCGAGGTCACGCAGCAGCGCACGCGCCTGGTCCTCGTCGGCGAAGCGGGTGCTGTCCGGACCGGGCGGGGCGTCGGCGACGACACCGACCTCCGCCGCCACCGGGCCGAAGAGCCCCAGCGCGACGTTGCGGTCCGGGACGTCCCAGACCGTCATGGCGAGGCGACCGCGGCAGACCCGCGCGAGCTCGGCCACGACCAGCTCGGGACGGGCCAGGTGGTTGAGCAGGAAGCCCGCGACGACGGCGTCGAAGGCCCCGTCGGCGAAGGGCAGGTCGTCGGCGGACGCCACCTGCGCGTCGATGCCGAAGCGGGTCGCGATCTCGACCATCGGCGCGGACTGGTCGACGGCGGTCACCTCCGCAAAGCGGGCGAGCGCTGCCGCCGCGACGACGCCCGGGCCGGTCGCGACGTCGAGCACGCGCGTCCCGACGGTGACGCCGGCGGCGTCGAGCAGGGGCTGCGCGCCCGGTCCGGTCAGCCGCGTGAGGTCGGCCGCGTAGGGCTGGGCACGGGTCTCCCACGCGGCCCGCTCCCATGCCGCAAACGCGTCGAGCTGCTCGTCGGAGTGCTGGCCCGCTCCTGGTTCCACAGTCCCAGCCTGACAGACTCGTCGGCATGCGGATCGTGGCCCTGGCGGGCGGCATCGGAGGGGCGCGCTTCCTGCGCGGGCTGCAGCACGCGGTGCCCGACGCGGAGCTCACCGTCGTCGTCAACACCGGCGACGACATCAGCCTCTACGGCCTGCGCATCTGCCCCGACCTCGACACGGTGATGTACACCCTCGGCGGCGGCATCGACGAGGAGCGCGGCTGGGGCCGGCAGGACGAGAGCTTCCGCGCCAAGGAGGAGCTCGTCGCCTACGACGCACCGACGGCCTGGTTCGGGCTGGGCGACCGCGACCTCGCGACCCACCTGGTGCGCCGGCAGATGCTCGACGGCGGCTTCCCGCTCTCGCAGGTCACCGAGGCGCTGTGCGCGCGCTGGCAGCCCGGGGCGCGACTGCTGCCGATGAGCGACGACCGGGTCGAGACCCACGTCGTCGTCGACACCCCCGAGGGCCGGCGCGCCATCCACTTCCAGGAGTGGTGGATCAAGCACCGGGCCGGCCTGCCTGCGCACTCGATCGTCGCCGTCGGCGCGGAGGAGGCCACCGCCGCGCCGGGCGTCCTCGACGCCATCGACGCGGCCGACGTCGTGCTGCTGCCGCCGTCCAACCCGGTCGTGAGCATCGGCACGATCCTGCAGGTCAAGGGCATCCGCGAGGCCCTCGAGGCCAAGCGGGTCGTGGGCCTGTCCCCCATCGTCGGCGGCGCGCCGGTCCGCGGGATGGCCGACGCGTGCCTGTCCGCGATCGGCGTCGAGACCTCCGCCGAGGCGGTCGGCCGCCACTACGGCAGCGCGCTGCTCGACGGGTGGCTCGTCGACACCGCCGACGCCGGCGCGACGGTGCCGGACGTCGAGGTGCGCGCGGTCCCGCTGCTCATGACCGACGTCGAGGCGACAGCGGCGATGGCCCGGGCCGCGCTGGACCTTGCGGGTGTCTGAGGGCTCCGGGCCTCTGGGGTACCGCGTCCTGCCGGTGACCGGGTTGCCGGAGGTCCGGCCCGGCGACGATCTCGCAGCCCTGATCAGCGCGGCCGTGAGCCTCGAGGACGACGACGTCGTGGTCGTCACGAGCAAGGTCGTCAGCAAGGCCGAGGGCCGGCTCGTCACGGTGCCGCCGGGTGCCGACCGCGAGCAGGTGCGGCTCGAGGCGGTCGCCGGCGAGACGGTCCGGGTGGTCGCGAGCAGGGGTACGACGACCATCGCGCAGAACCGCCACGGCCTGGTGCTCGCGGCCGCCGGTGTCGACGCGAGCAACGTGCGCGGCGACGAGCTGGCCCTGCTGCCGGTGGACCCGGACGCGAGCGCCCGCCGGCTGCGCGCAGAGCTGCAGGGGCTGACCGGGCGTCGGCTCGCCGTCGTCGTCTCCGACACCCTTGGCCGGGCCTGGCGCATCGGCCAGGTCGACCAGGCGATCGGCGTCGCGGGCCTCGACCCGGTACGGGACGCGCGCGGCACGACCGACAGCCACGGCCACGTGCTCGAGGTCACCGAGATCGCCGTCGCCGACGAGCTCGCCTCCGCCGCCGAGCTGGTGAAGGGCAAGGCCGAGGGCGTCCCCGTCGCCGTCGTCCGCGGCCTGTCGCTGACCGGGGACGACGGGCCGGGTGCCGCCGCGCTGGTCCGGCCCGCGGCCCAGGACTGGTTCCGGGTCGGGACCCGCGAGGCGCACCTCACGACGCTGTCGCTGCGCCGCACGGTGCGGGCCTTCACCGACGCGCCCGTCGACCGCGCGGCCGTGCTGCGGGCCGTCGGTGCGGCCCTGACCGCACCCGCGCCGCACCACACGACGCCGTGGCGGTTCGTGCTGCTCGAGGACCGCCGCGCGCAGCTGCTCGACGCGATGGCCGCCCGGTGGGAGGCCGACCTGCGAGCCGACGGCTTCACCGACGAGCAGGTGGCCCGCCGCCTTCAGCGCGGTGACGTGCTGCGCGCTGCGCCGTACCTCGTCCTGCCCTTCCTGGACCGCAGCGGTGCCCACGACTACCCGGACCCGCAGCGGTCGGCTGCGGAGGAGCGGATGTTCCTCGTGTCCGCCGGCGCCGGCGTGCAGAACCTCCTGGTCCAGCTGGCCGCGGAGGGGCTGGGCAGCGCGTGGGTGAGCAGCACGATGTTCTGCGCCGACGTGGTGCGCGACGTGCTCGACGTGGAGTGGGAGCCGCTGGGCGCGGTCGCGATCGGCCACGCCGCCGCGCCGCCCGCTGCGCGGCCTCTGCGCGACCCGCTCGACTACGTCGAGGTGCGCTGAACGACTGGCGCCGACCAGCCCAGGTCGACGAGCCGCTTGCGCAGCACCATCGCGGCGACCGCCTTCGACTCCGCGAGGTCGACGAGGTCGCGGGCCGACTGCCCCTCGGACGAGGCCGTCGCGAGCCGGTCGGACAGGCTCAGGTAGTCGCGCATCGCGGCACGCAGGGAGTCGTCGTCGAAGGACTGCACGCGGCCAGTGTGCCCGAGATGTCCCCTAGTGCGCACGGTGGTCCTGGATCGTCAGCCGCGGCCCGAAGCGGGGCTTGCCGACACCGCTGACCTCGAGCAGCCTGATGACCCGGTAGCGCTGCGGCCGCCAGGGCTCGAGCAGCTCGGCCATCCCGTCGTCGTCCACGGGCCGGCCCGCCAGCGCCCACCCGACGAACTGCGACAGGTGGTAGTCGCCGAAGCTCACGGCGTCGGTGTCGCCGAGCGCCCGCTGCGCGATCTCCGCAGCGGTCCACACCCCTATGCCGGGCACGGCCCGCAGGCGGCGCTCGGCGGCCTCCCGGTCCATCCCGACGATCTCCTCGAGCCGGCTCGCGAGCCGGCAGGCCTCCACGACGACGCGGCTGCGCTTGGGGTCGACGCCTGCGCGGTGCCAGTCCCAGCTCGGGATCCGCCGCCACACCTCGGCCGGCGGTGGCACCCGCAGGCCCGCCGGCACCGGCCCCGGCGCCTCGGTGCCGTAGCGCTGCACCAGCCACCGCCAGGACAGTCGCGCCTCGTTGCCGGTCACCTTCTGCTCGAGGACCGCCGGGACGAGCACCTCGAGCACCCGACCGGTCCGCGGCACCCGCAGCCCGGGATGGCGCGCGTGGGCCTCGGCCAGGAGCGGGTGTCGGGGCTCGAAGCCGGCCGGATCGTCGCGGCCACCGAGCAGCTCCGGTGCGCTGCTGAGGACCCGCTCGGCTCCCGGACCCCAGGCCTCGCAGGTGACATCGTGCAGGCCGCGCTGGCTCAGGCGGTACGACGCAGGTCCGTCCTCGGTCCACGTCGTCCGCCAGACCGCACCGTCGTCCGCGACCCGGTGGGTCGGGTCACCGCTGCCCCGCCGCAGGGGTGCGAGGGTCCGGCGTACGTCGACCGGGTGGGCCGGCCGCCAGGTGCTCACGAGCCCATCGACGGCCGGCGCAGGTGTGTCCGGGCCGGTCGTCACCCCTGCAGTCTGCGACACGGGTCCGACTAGCGTCTGGCCGATGCAGCAGGTGCGCGCGGCCGGGACCGACCCTGACGTGTCTGTCGACGTGGTGCTGCTCCCCCGGCTCGTCGTCGTCGACGGCGAGCCCGGCTGCGGCACCACCTCGGCGCTGCGGCTGCTGGCCGCCGCGGGCGGCTGCGCGCTGCTCACCGCCCCCCCGGGCGACGAGTGGACCGACTCCGACGTCGCCGTCGACGCCCTCGGCGCACCGCACCTGGCGGGGCGCGAGATGTGGACGCTGTCCGGTGGCGAGCGCCAGCGGGTCCGGCTCGCCGGTGCGCTGGCCGACGCGCGGCCGCTGCTCCTCGACGAGCCGCTCGGCTACCTCGACGACCGGGCGGTCGCGGAGGCGCTGGCCGCCCTGCGCACGGCGGCGACGACCCGGGCGGTGCTGGTGGTCTGCAAGACCGACGCGCGGGCGGCTGCGGCCGCCGACCTCGTCGTCACGATGGCCGAGGGCCACCTGCTCGTGCCCTGACGCGCCCCTCGCGGACGTAGG
This sequence comes from Mycobacteriales bacterium, assembly GCA_030697205.1. Taxonomy (NCBI): domain Bacteria; kingdom Bacillati; phylum Actinomycetota; class Actinomycetes; order Mycobacteriales; species Mycobacteriales bacterium. Next base: position 115,070 of record JAUYQP010000006.1, on the reverse strand, counting down.
CCACGGACAGCCCGACGAGCCACGCGGCGTTGAGGAGCGCGGACGCGGTCGCCCCCTTCTGCGCCCAGCCGATGACGATGAGCAGTGCACCGACCTGGGCGGTGGCGAACACCCACGGCTCGCGCCGCCGCCACAGCCTCAGGAACCCGGGCAGGAAGAGCGTGAACGGCACGGCCAGCACGTAGCCGAGGCCGAGCGCCGCGCCGGACACGCTCACCGGTGGCCTCCGGCGAGGGCGGCCACGTGCCACCCTGCCGCCTTGCTGCACTGCACGCTCCCCGCGTGCAGCTCACACGCCGTGGTCCCAGACCGCGAGCGTGTGCAGTGCACGCGCTGGGCGTGCACTGCAGCAAGGCGCGCGGTGAGGCGTGCCTGACCTCGAGTCAGGCGGTGGACGGGGACGGTGCAGCGGGTCATGCGAGGCCGGGCGCGCGCTCGGCGACGAGGGCGTGCAGCTCCTTGACGCGCTGCGCCTCGGCGGCCGGCATCACCAGCGTGGCCGTCGGGGTGTGGACGACGACGAGGCCCTCGCAGCCGACGAGCGCGACGAGGTGGTCGGGGTCGGAGGAGGCCACGACGCAGTCGGTCGAGCCGTGCACGACGGCGAGCGGTGCGGAGACGGCGTTGCCGGCGTCGTCGCGGCCGACGGCGTCGCCGTAGGCGGGCCAGGAGCCGACGTCGAGCCAGCGCGCGTCGAGCGGCAGGGCCGCGACGGTGAAGTCCGGCGACGTCGAGGCCGGCTCCATGACGCCGTAGTCGACCGACAGCTTCGGGATCTCCTCCCACGCCGAGGAGTCGCCCGCGACGACGCGCGCGACCAGCGCGGCGGTCGAGGGCGCGAAGGCCTCGACCGCGGCGAGCAGCGCCGAGGCCTGCCAGACGAACATCCCGGAGTTCCACAGGGCACCCGCCGCGACGAGCTCCTCGGCACGGGCTGCGTCGGGCTTCTCGGCGAAGCGCGCCACGACGCGAGCCTCGCCCGACAGCGGCGCCCCGAGCTCGAGGTAGCCGAAGCCGGTCGCCGGGTGGTCGGGCACGACGCCGAAGGTCACCAGCGCGTCGCCCCGCGCCTCCGCGAGCTCGAAGGCCCGCGCGAGCGTCTCGGCGAAGGAGTCGACCGGCTCGATGAGGTGGTCGGCGGTGAGGACCGCGACGACCGCGTCGGGGTCGGAGGCGGCGATCGTCGCCATGCCCAGTGCGACCGCCGGCAGGGTGTCGCGACCGGAGGGCTCGATGACCAGCCGGTCGGGACGCAGCCCGTCGACGGCGGAGACCGCCCCGCGCAGCTGCTCGCCGGCACCGAGCCAGACCCGGTCGGCGTGCACGACGGACGTCGCGCGCGCGACCGCGACGTCGAGCAGCGACCGGCCCGCCAGCAGCGGGACCAGCTGCTTGGGCAGGCCCGCGGTCGAGAACGGCCACAGGCGGGTGCCGGAGCCGCCGGCGAGGATGAGGGCGTGGCGCACGGGGTCTCCCGGGGTCGTCAGTCGAGCAGGTCGGCGGAGCGGGTGGGCGCAGCGCCCTCGCCGACCGCGCGGACGCGCGTCGACACGAGGTAGCGGACGGCCAGGCCCACGGCGAGCAGAGCACGCAACGGGGCGAGCGCGATCCCGTCGTACTGCCGTGAGAGGTAGCGGTAGAGCGAGCGGTGGTGCTCGGCGACCATCGCACGGCCGGCGCGCGCGGTCGCGTGACCGCCTGTGTGGGTGATGACGGCGGACGGGACGTAGACGTTCTGCCAGCTCGACAGGGCAAGGCGGTGGCAGAGGTCCATGTCCTCGCAGTACATGAAGTACGACGGGTCGAAGCCGGCCACCGACTCGAAGGCCCGCCGGCGCAGCAGCATGCATGAGCCGGACAGCCAGCCGGTGGTGCCCTCGACCGGGCGGCCGACCTCGGCGCGGTAGGAGCGGGTCCAGGGGTTGCGGGGCCAGAACGGACCGAGCACGGCGTGGCCGATGCCGCGGCCGAGCGAGGGAAAGGCGCGCGCGGAGGGGTAGAGCGCGCCGTCCGGGGTGCGGATCGCGGGCCCGAGGCAGCCGGCGGCGGGCCAGCGCCCGGCGGCGTCGATCAGCGCGTCGAGCGCACCCGGTTCCCAGACGACGTCGGGGTTGGCGACCACCAGCCACTCGCCCTCGAAGCCCGACGCCCCGAGGTTGGCGGCCTTGCCGTAGCCGAGGTTGCCGCCGGTCGGCAGCAGCGTGACGTGACCACCGGCACAGGCCTCCGGGACGCCGTCGGTCGAGCCGTTGTCGGCGAGGACGACCTCATAGGGCAGCGAGGTCGCGGCGGCGAGGGAGTCCAGGAACGCGGGCAGCGCGTCGCCGGGCGAGTAGGTCACGACGACGACCCGGACGGGCCGGGTCGTCATGCCGGAAGGGACCTCATCCGGACACCGCGCGGGTGTAGCTCGCGAGGTGGGCCTCGGCGCTGTGGGCCCAGGTGAACTCGAGCGAGCGCGCGTGGCCGGCCTCGCCGAGCGCGGCCCGGCGGGGGGCGTCGTCGAGCAGCGCGGTGAGCCCGGCGGCGATCGCGGCGGGGTCGGGCTCGGTGTAGGCGACCGCGTCACCGCCGACCTCGGGCAGCGACAACCGAGGCGTCGTGAGGACCGGGGCGCCGCAGGCCATCGCCTCGAGCACCGGCAGGCCGAAGCCCTCACCGTGGGAGGGGTAGGCGACCACGAGCGCGCCGCCGAGGTAGCCGGGCAGGTCGGTGTAGCGCAGGTAGCCCGGGCGCAGCACCCGCAGGTGCGGCGGGACCTCGGCGATGGCGCCGTCGATGGTCTCGTCCCAGCCGGCGCCGCCGGCGAGCACCAGCGCGGGCGGGTCGGGCCGGTCCCTGACGGCCTGGACCCAGCCGCGGATCAGACCGGGGACGTTCTTGCGCGGCTCGAGCGTCGACAAGAAGGCGACGTAGGGCTGCGCGCCCTGCTCGGTGCGCAGGCCGAGGCGCGCCTGCACGCGGGCCTTCTCGGCGTCGCTCGGGACGTGGAAGGTCGTCTGGTCGACACCGTGGTAGGCGACGTCGATCTTCGTGGCGTCGGCGTCGAGCACCCGGATGATCTCGTCGCGGGTGGCCTTGGACGGCACGACGACGCGGGCCGAGCGGCGCAGCGCGGTGCGGGTCGCGGAGCGGAAGAACGTGCCCTTGACCGAGGTGTGCATCTCGGGCTCGGTGAAGAAGGTGGCGTCGTGGACGGTGACGACGACGGGCCGGCCGGCACGCAGCGGCATCGTGTAGTGCGGCGAGTGGACGACCTGGGCGTCGACCTGCTGCGCGACCAACGGCAGGCCGGTCTGCTCCCAGGCGAGGCGGGCGGGGCGGTGCGCGATCGCGGCCGGACCGGCGACGACGCGCGCCTCAGGCGCGAGCCGGCCGTAGCGCTCGGCGTCGGCGCGCTGGCAGGCGACCGCGACGGGGGCGCCCGCGGCGGCGAGCGCCTGCAGCAACCCGTCGACGTAGCGCCCGACACCACCCCTGTCCGCGGGGACGGCCGTCGCGTCGATGAGGACGCGCGGGTCCGTGCTGGACAGCGGAGGCTCCTTCCGAGGTGCGATCTGTGCTCGTCAGCCTACGCCCGCAGCGAGCGGTAGGCCTCGACCAGCAGCCGCGCCGCGCCGTCCCAGGTGAAGGCCGCGGCCCGCGCGGGTCCGGCGAGGCGCAGCCGCGAGCGGACCGCGTCGTCCTCGACCACCTCCCGCAGGGCCAGGGGCAGGCCCGCCACGTCGACGTGCACGGCCGCTCCCCCGGCGACCTCGACGAGCGACGGGGCCCGGCTCGCGACGACCGGGGTCCCGACCGCCATCGCCTCGAGCAGCGGCAGCCCGAAGCCCTCCGCGCGGCTCGGGACCACCAGCGCGGTCGCGCGCCGAAGGAGCACCGCGAGGTCGGCGTCGGGGACCCGGCCGAGGGAACGGACCCGACCGGGGGGGAGGCCGACCTGCGCGGCCAGCTCCTCCGGCGAGGCAAGGTCGCCCCAGCCCGGCTGGCCGACGCACAGCAGCGGGACGTCCGGGGCCGCGCGGTCGGCCAGCGCCCGGACCAGGTCGGCCAGCCCCTTGCGCGGCTCGAGCGTCGCGACGGTCAGCAGGAACCGCTCCGGCAGGTCCATCGCGGCGGCCCGCGCGTCCGCGTCGGGCGGCAGGTCGAGCTCTCCGCTCACGCCCTCGCCGACGACCAGCAGCCGGTCGGGGGCGATCCGCACGTGGTGGCGCAGCTCGGCGGCCACGGCGTGGGTCGGCACCACCACGAGGTCGGCGTCGCGGGCGGCCCGCTCGACGACCCGTCGGTGCCAGCGGACGCCGCGCGGCGTGAGGGTCGACGGGTGCGTCCACGGCACCGCGTCGTGGACGGTGACGACCAGCGGGGTCCTGCGTCGCGGTGGGGCGAGCGGCGTCGGTGCGTGCACGACGTCGCAGGGCACACCCGGTCCGGTCCCGCGCTCCCAGGCCGCGACCAGCGGCCGGCGGGGCAGCCGCAGCCGGTGCGGACCACCCACGCCGTCGACCTCGGCGGCGGTGGTGTCGCGGTGCGCTGCGACCCAGCCGTCGACCTCGACTGCCCCGGTGCGCGCGAGCGCCGCGCCGATCTCGCGGCTGTAGCGACCGGTCCCGCCGGGCACCGGCGCGAGCAGCTGCTCGAGCAGCAGCCCGACCCGCACTCAGCCGACCCGGTAGGGCAGGGAGACCTTCAGCGCGGTCCCGGCGAAGCCCTCCCACAGCACGCCGAACTGCTCGGTGCGCGAGCCCGCGCTCCGGCCGTTGCCGGCGAGCACGAAGGAGAACCGCGCGACCTGGCCGGGGCTGACGTAGGTGCCGCCCGGCCGGCTGAGGTTGGCCGTCACCGGCGAGGGCCGGGTCGCCGTCAGCCAGGACGAGTGCCGCGACGGGGAACCGCTCGTCAGGGCGGTCGAGCGCACGACGCCCTTGACCGGCCAGGCGGTGTTGCCGGTGTTCTTCACGTCGAACCACACCGTCGCGGTGCCGGTGCGCGGCACGGTGACCCCGGACCGCACGGCGACGAGGCTGCCGCTCACGACAGCCTTGACGACCTTCGCGGTGGCGGTGACGACCGGGCCGTAGCGGGCGGTCGCACCGACCGCCTGCAGCCGCAGGACGTGGTCGCCGACCGGCTTCTTGTACGCCGACAACGGCACCTTCCACTCACCGACCTCGCCGGGGTGGACGGTCGTCACGCCGGGCCGGGTGACGTTGCGCGCGAGGGCCGGTGGCCGCGACGGCGACGGCCACGCCGCGGTGGCGAGCGGGTAGGCCTTGTCACTGGCGGTGCCGAGCGACTCGCTGCCGACCTGCCAGGGCGAGCTGCCGAGGTTGCGCAGCCGGATGGTGAGGGTGGCGGTCCCGTTGGGCGCTGCAGGCACCGTGAAACTCGCAGGGGGCAGCGTGTCGGCGCTCGCGAGGCGCGAGACGGTCGGGTCGGTGCGGACCACGGTGAGGGTGGTCGGCGCCCCGTCGACCCAGTGCTTTCCCTCCCACAGCGGCTCGAAGGACTCACTCGTCACCCCGGCGGCGAGGCCGTTGCCGACGAGCGGCAGGTCGAAGCTCGCGGTCGCGTCGGGCGCGACGTCGGCGGTGCCGGCCATCCGGGCGGCCCGCTTGGGGCTCAGCCAGGTCGGTCCGGCGCTCGCGCTCGCGCGGTCACGGGCGGCGCTGGTGCCCAGCAGGAGCGGGGTCGTCGGCCCGGCCGGCCAGGTCAGGTTGCCGGTGTTGCGCACCGCGAGGCGCACCGTGGTGTCGCCGGTGCGAGGGACGACGACGGTGCGGCCGTCGGCGAAGACCGGCGACGGCGCGTCGGGGGCGGTGGAGGTGGCCGTGCTGCCGGGGGCGGCAGCCGGCGCTGCGGCCGGGGTCCCGGCCCACAACGCCGCGTCGACGGGGATCCGCCAGCTGACGGTCGCGCCAAACAGCGGGCCCGTCCCGATCCGCAGCCGGTAGGCGCGGCCGTGCGTGCCGGGGGCGACCCCGGCGGCGTCGAGCGCGACCCGGAACTCCGCCCGCTCACCCGGCGCGATGCTGGTCGCCGAGCCCGTGTAGGCGCCGGGCGTCGTGCTGCCACCGGCCAGCGGGTCTGCCTCGCCGGGGGGGCTTGCCACCGCGAGGTGCAGCCCGTCGGTCGACCAGGACGTCGTGCCGGTGTTCTCGATGACGGCCGTCACCGCGCCGGTCGACGGACCAGGAGCCTTGACCAGCCGCGGCGCGGCGGACTGGCTGACGACCTTCGAGCCACTGGCCGGCACGAACCGCCACCACGACGAGCGCAGGCCGTCACCGTTGGCCGGCCACGAGCGCGCGTTGTAGATGCCGGCGCCGGTGGTCTTCACGGTCGTCGCCGCGCCGTCCTTGGTGCCGCGCAGGACGACCTGCTTGACCCGCCCGCCCCATTCGCCGTTGCCGTCGCGCTCGGTCACCTCCATCGAGACCAGCGACCCCAGTGCGGGGTAGCGCCGCTCGACGTCGGAGACCCGCAGCTGCGCCTTCCACTCGTGCACGCTGTTAGCGACGAGGCCGTCGTAGTCGTCGCGCTGGGCGACGAGGTAGGGCTGGCCGCCGGTGGTGGACCAGCCGCCGTTGCTCGAGGAGTACTCCGAGAAGATGGGGGTGCCGTCGTACGTCCTGACGACGCCCTTGGTGGCGCGGACCGCCTCGGTCGTCGAGGCCGGCTCGAGCGAGGTCCGCGTGCCGCTCGCGGTGTAGCTCGCGCTGCCGCCGAAGACCTGGCACTGGGTGGTGTCGCAGATGTCGTAGCGGGCGCTGCTCGGGACCCGCGAGCGCTTGTTGGCGGAGTAGGACCGGGCCGCGATCGCCTGCGACTGCAGGGCTGCCGCGGCCCAGGAGGCGCTGGACTCGCGCGGGACGACGCCGAGCAGGTAGTCCTCGAGGCCGAGGGTGTCGATGGTCTGCAGCGAGGTGGTCCCGGTCTTCACGGCCTGCACGTGACCGCGATAGTCGCGGCTGGTGCCGCCGGGGAAGACGACCCGCACGAAGGTCGTGCCGGAGAAGCGCAGCGGGCCGGCGACCGCGGCCTTGCCATCGAGCGGCACACCGGTCCAGGTCGAGCCGTCCCAGCTCTGCAGCGCGAGACCGGCGGAGGTCGCGAGCGCGCGCCAGCGCTTCGGGGTCGTCGACAGCGCGAGCGACGCGCCGGTCGCGACGTCGGTGGCCTCCAGGCCGTCGCTGGGGACCACCTGGGTGTCGACGCCCTCGTCGGCCTGCAGCAGCACCCGGATCGCGGCGTCGGCGAGGACCGTCTTCGCGGTGCCCGGGTAGTAGAAGCCGGTGATCTGGTCGGCGGTCAGGCCCTTGCTGGCCGCCCCCTGCGCGCCCCACTGCGACATCCCGCGGCCGTGGCCCCAGCCGTGGCCCTGGACCTCGAAGACGTCACCGGCGGGGCGGGCGTAGGTCTCGGCGGCCACGGCGGGCGTCGGGGTCGCGACGAGCCCGCCGACGACGCCGGTGACGGCGGCCAGGACGGCGGTGAGCGTGCGGGCGGGGCTGCGCATGAGGGGTCGTCTCCGAGTCAGGACTTCGAGGCGGGCGTACCAGTCAGACGTCGGCAGCCTTCCCCGACTGCTTGACGGAGCCCACAGTAACCCCGCGGGGCGGTCTGCCGAGCCAACCGAGCAGCCCCCACAGCGCGTCGCCGAGCGCCATGAGCACCCGGCTGATGACCGCGACCGCGGTCGCCCGCGGCGTGTCGAGCACGGGCAGCAGTGCGAGCACGATCACCGCCTCGCGCACGCCCGCGCCGGCGGGCGCGAGGACGAAGAACGGCCCGGCGGCCCACGCCAGCGCGAACGCGCCGAGCGCCAGCAGCGGCAGCCGGTGGCCGGGCTCGGGGTCCTGCGGCTCGACGAGCAGCACCAGGTGCACGGCGTAGAGCGCCCACATCAGCAGCGCCCAGCCGCTCGCCGCCCCGATGCCGGCCCAGGTGAGCGGCCGCTCGAGCGGCTCGCGGCCGGTGCGGCGCAGCAGCCAGCCGAGCCCGCGGTTGAGCACGGGAGGTGTCAGGCAGACGAGGCCGACGGGCAGCGCCAGCAGCACGAAGCCGTAGTCGTCGAGGACGTCGGGGTTGCCCAGCGGCAGGCCCGCGACACCGCACAGCAGCCCGGTCGCGACGAGCACCAGCATGAACAGCAGCCAGGACGCAGCGACCCGCGCACGGGGGACGGCGTACGCCTTGCCGACCTGCATCTGCGCCGCCATCGCGAACACCGTGCCCGGGACGTACTTGCCGAGCTGGCCGACGAAGAACACGTGGCCGGCCTGCCGCTGGGTGAGCGGGCTGCCGAGGTCGGCGAGCAGCCGGCGCCAGACCTGCAGGCTCGCGGCGAGACCGGCGAGCACCGCCGCGAACGCGCCAGCGACGGCGAGCGGGTCGGTGCGGCGCAGGGCGGCGCTCGCATCCTCGCCCTGGCTGCGCAGCGTGAGGACGAGCGCGAGCACCGCGAGCAGGAGCACGACGGGCCCGACGAACCTGCGGACCCGGGTCACGGACGAGAGGGTACGGCGGCCCGGCGGGCTAACCTGCTGTGCCATGACGCAGGCACCGGAGACGCCAGGTGTGGTGATCGGCAACCACACGAAGAAGTACACCGCGAAGAACCCCGCTATCAAGTGGCTGACCGAGCGGTTCGTCACCCGGCTCGACGGCCTGGTCAGCGACATCGCCGCCGACAGCCGGCCCGCGACCAACCCGCTCGAGGTCGGTGCCGGCGAGGGCGTCATCAGCCAGAAGATGCACCAGCGCTTCGGCACCGCCGTCGGCCTCGACCTGCCCGACGCCGGGCTGCGCGAGGAGTGGCGGTCGCGGCCCGGTCCGCACTACCTGCACGGCGACGCGGAGAACCTCCCCTTTCTCGACGAGCAGTTCGACCTGGTCGTCTGCGTCGAGGTGCTCGAGCACCTGCGCGACCCGGCCGCCGGGCTGCGCGAGCTGGCCCGCGTGACGTCACGGCACATGCTGCTGTCGGTGCCGCGCGAGCCGCTGTTCCGCGGCTCCAACCTCGTCACCGGCCGCTACGTCAAGGACCTGGGCAACACCCCCGGCCACCTCAACCACTGGTCGAAGGGCTCCTTCCAGAGCTTCGTCTCCCAGGTCGCCGACGTCCGCGCGGTCGCCTCGCCGTACCCCTGGACCATCGTCTGGGCCACCAAGCGCTGAACCTCGCTACGATCACTGCTGTGCACCTCGTCGTCCAGGTCCCCTGTCTGAACGAGGAGGAGACCCTCCCGGCCGTCCTCTCGACGATCCCCACGGAGATCCCGGGGATCGACAAGATCACCGTCCTCGTCATCGACGACGGGTCGACGGACCGGACCGTCGAGGTCGCAAGGGCGCACGGCGTCACGCACTTCGTGCGGCACGCCCGCAACCGCGGGCTCGGCCGATCCTTCCACGACGGCGTGCAGCGCGCGCTCGAGCTCGGCGCGGACATCGTCGTGAACACCGACGGCGACAACCAGTACCCGCAGGAGCGGATCACCGACCTCGTGCAGCCGATCATCGCGGGCCGGGCCGACATCGTCATCGCCGACCGGCAGGTCGACCTGGTCGAGCACTTCAGCGGGCCGAAGAAGTTCCTGCAGAAGCTCGGCAGCCGCACCGTCAACAAGGCGGCCGGGACCGAGCTGCCGGACGCGGCCAGCGGCTTTCGCGCCTACTCCCGTGAGTCGCTGATGCTGCTGAACACGGTCACGCGCTTCAGCTACTGCATGGAGACGATCATCCAGGCCGGCAACAAGAAGCTGGCCATCGAGAGCGTCAAGGTCGTCACGAACCCCAAGACCCGCGAGTCGCGGCTGTTCAACAGCACCTACGAGCACGTGCTGAAGTCGGCCGGCGCGATCGTGCGGGCCTACATCATGTACAAGCCGTACGTGATCTTCAGCGCCTTCGCGGCGCTGTTCGGCGTGCTGGGCCTGCTGCCGTTCGTCCGCTACGCGGCGCTCAAGGCGGTGGGCGACGACGGCAACCACATCCAGTCGCTCCTCGTCGGCACCGTCCTGCTCGTCATGTCCTTCCTGTCGGTGATCGTCGGGATCATCGGCGACCTGCTGCGCACGAACCGCGCCCTCATCGAGGACCAGCTCGAGCACACGAAGAAGATGCGCTTCGGCATCTACGACCGGACCCCGGCCGAGCTGCCCGACTTGCCTGTCCTCGCACGCCGGCAGTCGGCCGCGGCCGACGCCACCCCCCGCCGTCGCAGCCGGGCCGACGCTGCCGTCACGACCGCTGCCGCGGTCGAGGCTGCGCCGGCCCCGCGGCGGCGTCGCTAGCCTTCCCGCGTGGTCGCCGACGCACTGAGGGAGTACGCCGGGGTCGTGCACGCCCTGCACCGTGGCGGTGAGACGTCGTGGCGCGCCTTCCTCGGCGGGGTCGTCCGCCACCGCGTCCTCGGCCGCCGCAACCTCTGGGTGGGCAGCCGCACCGTCGTCGAGGGTGGCGACCGGATGCGCATCGACGGTGCGCTGCGGGTCGGCCTCGGGTCCTTCGGCATCACCAGCGCGGACGACACCTCGGTGATCCGCGTCCGCGAGGGCGCCCGCCTCGAGGTCGACGGTGTGGTGTCGCTGCAGCGCGGCGTGCGCGTCGTCGTCGACGGCGGCCTCCTGCGCATCGGCCACGGCACCAACGTCAACGGCCTCGGCACCCGCATCCTCGTCGCGGAGCGGGTGACGATCGGTGCCGGCTGCACCTTCTCCTGGGACGTGCAGGTCCTCGACAACGACTTCCACGCCCTCACCACCGACGGCGTCGAGCAGCCCTCCGCCGCACCGGTCACGATCGGCGACCGGGTCTGGGTCGGCACCCGCGCGGTCATCCTCAAGGGCGTGACGATCGGCGATGGTGCGGTCGTGGCCGCGGGCGCCGTCGTCACCAAGGACGTGCCCGCCGGCGCCGTGGTCGCGGGCATCCCCGCGAAGGTCGTCGGCCGCGCCGACTCCTGGAGCTAGCGCAAGCCGCGGGGCCGCAGCGGCCGGGTCGGCGGGACCGGCTCGGGCCAGCGCACGTCGTACCACGCGGCCACTCCCCCGACGACCTCGTCGGGCCCCCGCACCAGCAGCCGCTCGAGCCAGGCCCGCGCCTCGTCGGCCCCCGGCTCGTCGACCGCGACGAGGAACGTCGTGACACCGGCGCGCTCCATCTCCATCGAGATCAGCTCGCGCAGCGGCCCGGAGACGAAGGTCGGGAGCGACCGCCCGTTGGCGGCGGCGGCGAAGGCGTCCTCGACGCGGGTCCGCCCGCCGACGAAGGTCCCGTGGCCGTCACCGAGCGGTGTGATCGCGTAGCCGCCGACCATCCGGAAGCGGAAGCCCGCCTCGGCCTGCCACAGCATCGGCGCGGTGCCGGGGAAGCGCGGCACCGGGTAGGTCACCGCGACCGCCCCCTCGGGCACCCGCTCGACTGCCGAGGAGCTGAAGTACGACGGGGTGCGGGTCGGCTCGAAGGAGTAGGGCCAGGCCGGCACGAGCGGCGCGACGACGGCGACCGCGACCGCACCGACGAGCACCCGGCGGCCGGCCGGGACCCGGTCGCCGGTCAACGCGGGTCGCGCCCGGTCGATCCCGACGGCCAGCAGCACCGCGACACACAGGACGACGTGGAGCGAGAAGCGGACTGCGGCAAGGTTGTGTAGCACCGGCAGGGCGGTCACGGCGCGGAACGGGAGCGTCACGTCGTACGACGTGCCTGCGACGTGCAACGACTCGCCGAGCGAGAGCACCCAGGCGACGAGCCCGAGGCAGCCGAAGAAGCGCACCTCGGGCCGGCGGCGCAGCGCGACCGCGATGACCACGACGAGCAGGAGCAGCGGCGCGCCGAGGTAGGAGCCGTTCTCGCTGACGTTGCCGCCCCATGTGATCGTCGCGTCGGTCCCGAGGGCCTGGTTGACGGTGGGCACGACCGTGCCGAGCAGGTCCGCGGCGGCGTAGGAGGTGTCCTGCACCGGCTCGGTGACGACCCGCTCGCCGCCGAACTGCTCCGCCAGCGGCCAGACCGTCAGCTGGAAGAGCACCGCTGCCGCGACGACCAGGCCGGTGAGCGCGCGCTCGACGTGGGCCCAGCCGACCCGTCGGCGCTGCTGGACCACGAGCACGACGAGGCCGGCGACGCACATCACGAAGGTCGACGCGAGCACCTCCTCGGTGATGAGCAGCTGGGCCGCGGTGACGACACCGAGCAGCACGCCGAGGACGAGCGGTCGGCGGCGGCGGCGGACCAGCAGCTCGTCAAGCACGACGAGGACGAGCGGTGGGAGCAGCACCAGCGAGAGGTTGAGGTGCCCGCGGCCCTGGGCCACGAGGTACGGCGAGAAGCCGTAGAGCAGGCCGGCGGCGAAGCGGGCCGGCCACCAGGGGGCCCACCGCCACACGGCCCACCACATCGCGGTCGCCGACAGCGCGAAGGCCAGCACCGACAGCAGGTTGTGCGCGGCGACCGGACCGAAGGCCGCCGTGACCGGCCACAGCAGCAGGCCGGGCAGCGGCAGCAGGGTGTTCCACATCAGGTTGACGCCCTCGGGGGCGACGAGGTGGTCGGTGAACAGCGGGCTGCGTCCCTGGCTGATCGCCCACGGCGTCCAGGCGAGGAACCAGTCGGTCTGCGGGGCGTCCTCGCAGCGGCAGTGCGTCTGGGAGGACAGGCCGCGGAAGGCACCGAGGTGGCCGAGGCAGGCCAGCAGCAGGTAGACCAGCGGCGCGCCGGCCCGTCGGAGAGCCGCGGTCACGTCCCGGCGACGCGCCAGATCGCGATCTCGACCGGGATCTCGCGCGGCTTCGCGGGCCGCGCGGTGTCGCTCTCGTCCCACATCGGCAGCGTCGTCACGATGTTGGTGACCGGCGCGACCTTGTTGCCGTCGAGACCGGTGGGCAGGTCGGTGCCGTCGGCGACGACGAAGACCGGCTGGCCGGCGAACTGCCGCGCGTAGAGGTCGACGATCTCCTGCCGTCGCGCGGGGTCGTCGGGCAACCGGATCGACAGCTCGCCCTCGGTGAGCCACACCGGCGTCGCGAACAGCTGGGTCGGGCGGTTGCAGCAGGGCTGGCCCTCCCAGAGGTAGACGCCGGTCGCGTCACCGGAGAGGTCCGCGATCTGCGCGGCGATCTCGAAGCTGCCCTTCCATTCGTCGTGGCTGCGCAGCGGCACCGACTGGGCCAGGAAGGCCGTGACGAGCGCCCCGGTCGCGAGCACCGCCGGGACCCGCAGCACCAGCCGGCCGCGGTACCGCCACACGAAGGCGAAGGCGATCGCGAGGGCGATGAGCATGAGCAGGCCCGGCATGACGGTCGGGACGTAGCGGCGGGTCCACCACAGCATGCGGGTGGAGTTCTTCGCGGTGTAGCCGTAGACCGCGAACAGCGCGATGGTCGGCAGCACGATCGCCCAGGCCGCCGCCCGCCAGCGGCGCAGCGCGACAACGGCGATGCCGAGGCCGAACAGCGCGAAGCCCGGCAGCGTGAAGAACCACGACAGCCGGCGCATGATCTGCTCGTCGTAGGACGGGATCAGCCGGCCGTTGTAGTCGAAGAAGTCGGGGCCGAAGATCCGGGAACGCAGGAAGCCCAGCGCGAGCAGGCCGGCGCAGACCGCGCAGGTGAGCAGCCCGAGCACGACCTGCGCGCGGCGGCGCTGCACCAGCGCGAGGACCCCACGGCCGAGCGGCCGGACCGCACCCAGGACGAGGCCCCCGAGCAGGCAGGCCGCCAGAGCCGCGGTGAACAGCTTCCAGGACGGCACGCTGTTGGCGTTGGAGTAGTAGAGCGCCCGGTCGTAGGCCTGCCACCACGCGTGCGGTGCGGTGAGCAGCAGCCCGCCGGCGAACCACGTCGCGCGCGAGTCCCAGCGACGGGTGGCGAGCAGCGCACCACCGAGCGCCGCGACCATGCCGACGAGCAGGATGCCGTCGGCGCGGTTGAGCCAGCCGATCCCGACGAAGAGGCCCGCGAGGCCGGCGGCCGGGCGCCACCTGGTCTGCAGCGAGACGACGATGCCGAGCAGGCTGCCGAGGTAGAGCGCCTCGGCGAGCACCTCGGTGGACGGGAAGCGCGCCTGCCAGACCTGCAGCATGTTGGTGGCGAGCAGCAACCCACCCGTCGCGGCGGCGACCAGACCGGCGGTCCGGCCCATCAGCTGGTCGCCCACCCGGCGCACGACGGCGACCAGGCAGAGCACCGCGAGGACCCCCATGAGGGGCACCGTGAAGCGCAGTGCATCGAGCCCACCGACCTCCAGCGAGGTCGCCAGCAGGGCCGGCCACAGGTGGTAGAACTGCGGCACGATCAGGCCGTCCTCCTGCGCCCCCCGGATCCAGACGCCGCCGAAGCGGGCGCCCGGGCTGGTCAGCTGGACGGGCAGCGGCGAGCCGTCGGGCAGCCGCGCGGACAGCGCCGGGTCGACGAAGGCGTGGTCGCCGGTGCGCTCGATCATGTGGGCGTGCGCGACGTAGCCGCCGGGGTCCTTCTCGGCGACGCCGTAGGAGAAGCCGGGGAAGGTCAGCGCGGCGGCGACCGCCGCACAGCCGAGCGCCACCGCGACGCCGGGCAGGTCGGCGCGAAAGCCCGGACGGGCGGCCCGGCGGGCCACCAGCACGACGAGGCCCAGCGCGACGAGAGTGACGACCAGCACGGCGAGCAGCGAGTGGCGGCCGCCGTGGGCGAGCGCGAGCGAGGCCCAGCCGAGCAGGCCCACCAGCAGCAGCGCCGCACCAGCGAGCAGGTCGAGCCCGGTGAGCGAGCCGGTGACGTCGGGCTCGCTCTCGGGACGGGCCGCGGCCCGGCGGCGCGGCGCGGGCGCCGGTGGGAGCGGGGCCGGTGCAGCACCGGGGACCGTGGACGTCACCCGTGCAGCCTACGTGTGAGAGCTGTGCCGACTGCGTGTGCAGCGCGGTCCGGCGGGTCCGCCACGTCTATGCTCCAGACGTCCAGACGACCGGTCCGAGCCCGAGGGAGGGTGTCGCCCGTGGCCCTCGCGGCGCCCACCCCCGCCAGCACCGGTGACGCCCGGGCCCGCGCCCAGGGCTCGGTGCGCTGGGAGCTGCTCGTCCAGCTCGTCCGCAAGGACCTCAAGGTCAAGTACCAGGGCTCGGCGGTCGGCTTCCTGTGGTCGCTGGCCAACCCGCTGCTGCTCATGGGCATCTACTACCTGATCTTCAGCGTGGTGCTGTCCAACGGCGTCCCCGGCTTCCCGATCTACCTGATGTGCGGGCTGCTGGCCTGGACGGCCTTCTCCTCCGCGGTCACCTCCGCGAGCGGCACCGTCGTCGGCAACGCCGGCCTGGTGAAGAAGGTGCGCTTCCCGCTGCAGGTGCTCCCGCTGTCGGCGGTGGGCTACGCGGTCGTCCACTTCGCGTTGCAGCTCGTCCTGCTGCTCGTCGTCACCGCCGTCGCGCGGCCCGACCTCAGCCCGGCGTTCCTGCTCATCGTCCCGGCGCTCGCGCTGCTGCTGCTGTTCGCGACCGGCCTGAGCTACCTCGTCGCCGCGCTCAACGTGCGCTACCGCGACACCGCCCACCTCATCGAGATCGCGATGCTCGTGTGGTTCTGGGCCAACCCGATCCTCTACACCTCGAGCCTCGTGCGTGACGAGCTCGACGAGTGGTTCTGGCTCTACTTCCTGAACCCGATGGCCACGGTCGTGACAACCTTCCAGCGGGCGATCTTCGTGCAGGACGACTACGTCAACACCGAGACCGGCCGCGCCGAGCACGCGCTGGCCGACCCGGGCTACGTCTTCTACCTGCAGAACCTGGCGATCGGCTTCGCCATCGCCGGTGCGCTGTTCGTCTTCGCCCGCCGGGTCTACAGCCGGATGCAGGCCGACTTCGCCGAGGAGCTCTAGGTGGGCGACGCGGTCATCCGGGCGAGCGGGGTATCCAAGCGCTTCGTCACCCACTCGCGCCGCGCCTCGTCGCTCAAGGAGCGGCTGGTGCGCCGCACCGGTGGCGCGACCGGCGAGTTCTGGGCGCTGCGCGACGTCGACGTGACCGTCGGCCGCGGCGAGACCGTCGGCCTCATCGGACCCAACGGCGCCGGCAAGTCCACCCTGCTCAAGGTGCTGTCGGGGATCCTGCGCCCCACCTCCGGCGAGGTCGAGGTGCAGGGCCGCATCGCGTCGCTGCTCGAGCTCGGGGCCGGCTTCAACGGCGACCTGTCCGGCCGCGACAACGTCTACCTCAACGCCGCGCTGCTCGGCCTGACCCGCCGCGAGGTCGACGGGCTGTTCGACCGGATCGTGGACTTCTCCGAGCAGGGCCCGCGCATCGACGACCCGGTGCGCCACTACTCCTCCGGGGAGTACGTCAAGCTCGCCTTCGCGATCGCCGTCCACGTCGACCCCGACGTGCTGCTCGTTGACGAGGTGCTGGCGGTCGGCGACGAGGCCTTCCAGCGCAAGTGCCTGGCCACGATCGCGGAGTTCCAGGAGGCCGGCAAGACGATCCTGCTGGTCACCCACTCCCTCGACCAGGTCGAGGCACTGTGCACCCGCGGGATCGTCGTGGACCACGGACGAGTGCAGTACGACGGGGACGCGGCCTTCGCGGTCGGCACCCTGCGCCGCATCCTCGGCACCGACCGGCCTGTCGGCGAGCCCGAGGGGCCGCGCGAGATGGGCGGCATCCTGGTCCGCGGCGCGACCGTGTCGGCCGAGCGCGGCGGCCCACCTGCGGCGGCGCTGACCGCCGGCCAGCCCTTCCACCTGCGGGTCGAGGTCGAGGTCGAGCCGCGCAGCGACGGCGCCTACTCCGGCGAGGTCCACGCCGTCGTCATGGGCGCCGGCGACATCCCCGTGTGGTCGATGCGCACCCCCGCCGGCCAGGGCGTGCCCGCCGTGCCGGGGCGCTACCTGGTGGACTTCGACGTGCCCGCGACGCCGGCGCTCAACGGCGCCTACCGCATCGCAGTGCAGGTCGACGAGACGACGACCGGCAACCCCGTGACCGCCCGCAGCTTCGACGAGGTGTTCTGGATGACCAGCGGAGCCCTGCCCGGGATCCTCACCGTGCCGGCGACGAGCACCGTCACCAGCACCGTGACGGGCACGGTGGCGTCGTCGTGACCCGGCTCGAGAGCGACTACTACGCCTACATGGGCTACGACCCGGACAACACCCGGGAGGGCCTGCGGCACTACCTGCCGTGGCTGGAGCAGTCCCCGGTGCTGGAGCTCGCGCCCGGCCGGGGGGAGATGCTCGGGCTGCTGCGCGAGGCGGGCGTCACCGCCTACGGCGTCGACATCGACGAGGGCATGGTCGAGCAGGGCTGCGCCGAGGGCTTCGACGTGCGGCTCGCCGACGCGGTCGCCGGCCTGCGCGAGGCGGGCGAGGCAACGCTCGGCGGGGTCTTCAGCGCCCACTTCGTCGAGCACCTGCAGCCCGAGGTCGTGGCCGAGGTGGTCCGCGAGTCCGCCCGTGCGCTCGCGCCCGGTGGCCACTTCGTCGCCGCGACCCCCAACGCCGCCTGCCTCGCCGTGATGGGCCACGACTTCTGGCGCGACCCGACCCACGTGCGCTTCTACGAGCAGCGGCTGCTCGCCTTCTACTGCGCCGAGGCGGGCCTCGAGGTCGTCGAGACCGGCGGCAACCCGCGCAACCGGCCGGGTGCCCCGCCGGAGACGCTCGCCCCGACGACCCACGTCGACGCCGACCTGCGCCCCGACCTCGCGGTCGCTCTGCAGCGCATCACCGACCCGAAGAGCAAGGGCAAGACCGACCCCGATTCTCCCTGGTACGCCATGGGCCACTTCGTCGGCGTCCTCATGGAGCGGCTGCAGGCGACCCAGGAGGAGCTCGGCGCGCTGCGGCTGTCCTACGCCCACCTGCTCGACCAGCTCTATCCCTCCAACGAGATCTACGTCGTCGCCCGCAAGCCCGCCCGTGGCTGACCCGCGCGCGACCGTCGTCGTCGTCAACTGGAACGGCGCCCGGTTGCTCCCCTCCTGCCTCGACGCCCTCGCGGCCCAGCAGACCACCACGCCCTTCCACACCTGGGTCGTCGACAACGCGAGCAGCGACGGCTCACTCGAGCTGCTCGCCCGCGACTACCCCTGGGTGCGGGTGCTGCGCAACGACGACAACCGCGGCTTCGCGGGCGGCAACAACACCGCGCTGCGCGAGGTGACGACACCGTTCGCGGTGCTGCTCAACAACGACGCGACCCCCGAGCCCGACTGGCTCGAGCGGCTGCTCGAGCCCTTCGACGCACCGGGCGGGGAGCGGCTCGCGGCAGTCACCAGCAAGGTGGTCTTCCAGCCCCGCTTCGTGCGGCTGCACCTCGAGACCCCCGGCTTCACCCCCGGCGGCGCCGACCCGCGCGAGCTCGGCCTGCGCTTCCGGTCGGTCGTCGTCGACGGCACCGACGTCACCGAGCGGGTGCTGTGGGAGTCGCTGACCTGGGGGCCGGAGGGCGTCGGCGACGGCCGCTTCCGCTGGTCGCGCCCGAGCGGCGACCTGCTGCTCCCGCTGCCCGAGGGCGCGAGCGGCCCCCACACCGTGACGGTCTCCTGGGCCGCCGAGACCGACAAGCCCGCCGCGCTGTCGTGGACCGGCGGAGCGGCGTCGCTGGCGGTCACGGCGACCGGCGGCGAGTCGACGTTCGTCCTGCCCGAGGGCACCCCGTCGGTCGACGTCGTCAACAACGCCGGCTCGATCGTGCTCACCGCCGGCTACGGCGCGGACCGCGGCTACCAGGAGGTCGACGAGGGGCAGTACGACGAGCCCGCCGACGTCTTCGCGATGTGCGGGTGCGCCGTCGCGTTCCGCACCGCGGCCGGCCGTGAGGTCGACTGGTTCGACGACGACTTCTTCCTCTACTACGAGGACACCGACCTGTCGTGGCGGCTGCGCGCCGCGGGCTGGTCGATCCGCTACGAGCCCACGGCCGTGGTCCGCCACGTCCACTCCGCGAGCGCGGTGGAGTGGTCGCCGGTCTTCACCTTCCACACCACCCGCAACCGGCTGCTCATGCTGGCCAAGGACGCCACCTGGCCGCGCGCCCGCCACGAGCTCGTGGCCTTCGTCGCCGACACCCTGGCGATGGTGCTGACCGCCGTGAAGGCCGTCCTGCGCGGCCGCCGCCCGGCGGTGCGCCCTCTGCGGATGCGGCTGCGCGTCCTGCTGTCGCTGCTGCGGCTCGCGCCCCGGATGCTGCGCAAGCGGCGCGCGCTCGGCCGCAGCGCGCAGGTGCCGCGCGCCGAGCTCGAGGGCTGGCTGGTGACCTCGCGATGACGAAGCGGGCCGCGGTCTACAACCGCTTCTGGCACAGCCAGGGCGGCGGTGAGCGCCACTCCGGGATGATCGCCTCGGTGCTGTCGCACGACGGCGTCGAGGTCGACCTCGTCGGCCACACCGACGTCGACAAGGACGAGCTCGCCGACCACCTCGGGCTCGACCTGTCGAAGGTCGGCCTGCGCATCGTGCCGGACCGCGGCGACCTCGCGACGGCCGCGCTGTCGGAGGACTACGACCTGTTCGTGAACGGCTCCTACATGAGCCGGCTCGCGCCCCGCAGCGCCAAGGCGGCGTACCTCTGCTACTTCCCCACCCCCTTCGACGCCGACCTCGAGCCGTGGCGGCGCTTCCTCACCCGGCGGGTCGGCCACCTCGTCAGCGCCCACGCCGGCGGCTTGGACTTCGGCACCGGGTGGTACCCCCCGGAGGGCGGCCGTCGTCGGACGTGGATCTGGGCCTCGGGCGACGCGATCCTCGTGCTGCCGCCGAGCGAGCGCGACCGCGTCCTGCGCCTGGAGCTCGGTGGCCCCGGCCTGCCTCGCCCGGTCGACCTGCGCGTCGAGGACGAGCATGGCGCGGTCTGGTTCGAGACTCGGGTCACCGCCGACTTCGTGCTCCACAAGGTGCCCGTGCCCGCCTCGGTGCGCGGCACCGAGCTGCACTTCCGGGCCGAGACCTTCACCCCCGGCGGCAGCGACCCGCGCGACCTCGGCGTCGCGGTGTCGCGGATGCGCTTCGACGGCGGCCACTACGGCCCCCGGCAGACCCTCGCCCACCGCTACCCGTGGCTGCTGCGCAACCCGCGCGACCTGTCCTTCCTCGGCTCCTACGACGCGGTGATGGCCAACAGCGACTTCACCCGCGGCTGGATCGACCAGCTGTGGCAGACCGACGCCGACGTGCTCTTCCCGCCGATCCAGGTGCAGCGGCTCGACCCGTCGCCGCAGCGAGAGAAGGCCGTCATCACCGTCGGGCGCTTCTTCGCGCCGGGCCTCGGCCACTCCAAGCGCCAGCTCGAGATGGTCGAGACCTTCGTGCGCGCCTCGCGTGCCGGGCAGCTGCCGGGCTGGACCTTCTACGTCCTGGGGGGCATGGAGGAGTCGCAGAGGGGCTACGTCGAGCAGGTCCGGGCAGCGGGCGCCGGTGCACCGGTCGAGGTCCTCACCAACGTCGCGCGCGGCGAGGTCGAGCGGCTGCTGACGACGTCGTCGGTCTTCTGGTCCGCCACCGGGCTCGGGGCCTCGGAGGACAAGGAGCCGTGGGCCAGCGAGCACTTCGGCATGACGACCGTCGAGGCGATGGCGGCCGGCTGCGTGCCGGTGGTCATCGACCGCGCGGGGCAGAAGGAGATCGTGCGCGAAGCCGTCGACGGCTACCGCTGGCAGACCACCGAGCAGCTCGTCGAGCGCACCGTCGCGGTCGCCTCCGACGAGGCGCTGCGGACCCGGCTCGCCACCTCGGCGATCGAGCGGGCCCAGGTCTTCAGCGAGAACGCCTTCGCCGACCGGTGGCACGCGATCGTCGCGAAGCACTCGCTGCTCGGATGACCGCGTCCCAGGCCGCGCCGTGAGGGTCGGGCTCGACGCGACGCCGCTGCTCGGTACCCGCACCGGCATCGGCCGCTACACCGCCGCCCTGCTCGACGCGCTGCGCGACGGCCCGGACGACCTGGTCGCGACCGCCTTCACCCTTCGAGGTCGGGGGGCGCTCGGCGACGTCGTCCCGCGCGGCGTCGCGGTCGCCGCCCGCCCGGCGCCGGCCCGCGCCCTGCAGGAGCTGTGGGCCCGGGCGGAGTGGCCGCCGGTCGAGCTGCTGGCGGGCCGGGTCGACGTCTTCCACGCGACCAACTTCGTGCTGCCTCCGCTGCGCCGCGCGCGTGGTGTCGTCACCGTGCACGACCTGGCCTACCTGCGCCTCACCGAGACGGTCTCGACCGCGAGCGCCCGCTACCGCGACCTCGTGCCGCGCTCGCTGCGCCGCGCCGGCGCGGTCATCACCCCGAGCGAGGCCGTCGCCGAGCAGGTCCGCGAGGCCTACTCGCCTACGGTCCCCGTCGTCGCAGTCCCGCACGGGGTGGCCGACGCGTGGCGCACGGCGCAGTCGGTCGACGCACCGCTGCGGCGCGCTCTCGGACTGCCGTCGGCGTACCTGCTCTTCGTGGGCACGCTGGAGCCACGCAAGGCCCTCGCGACCCTGCTCGCCGCGGTCCGGCAGCTGCCCGACGCGCCGCCGCTGGTGCTCGTCGGGCCGCCCGGCTGGGGCGCCGAGCTCGACGTGAGCGGGTGCGTGACAACCGGCTACCTCGACGAGGACGTGCTGCGACCGGTGGTCGCGGGCGCGTCCGCCCTGGTGCTGCCGAGCCGCGACGAGGGCTTCGGACTGCCGGTGCTCGAGGCGCTCGCCGCTGGGACGCCTGTCGTCGCGAGCGACCTGCCGGTGCTGCGCGAGGTCGGGGGCGACGTCGTGCGCTACGCCGATGTCGGCGACGCCGAGTCCTTCGCCGCCGCGATCACCGCGGCGCTGGCCGACCCGGGCGAGGCGCAGGCCCGGCGCGACCACGCCGCGCCCTTCACCTGGGCGCTGTCCGCCGAGCGCACGCGGGCGGTCTACGAGCAGGTGCTGTCGTGAGGCTGCGGGCGGTCGTCGTCAACTACAACGGCGGGGCGGAGGTGCTCGGCGGCCTGCGGGCGCTGCTCGCGAGCGACTGGCCCGGCGAGCTCGAGGTCGTCGTCGTCGACAACGGCTCGACCGACGGCAGCGTCGAGCGGATCGAGGCCGAGCTGCCCGCGGTGCGGGTGCACCGCTCCCCCGGCAACCTCGGCTACCCCGCGGTCAACCGGGTCGTCACCGACCTCGACGGCGTCGACCTCGTCGCGGTCGTCAACCCCGACGCGGTCGTCGCCCCCGACTGCCTGCGGCTGCTCGCCGACGCGCTCGCCATCGACCCCGGGCTCGGGGCGGCCTGCCCGCTGATCCTGCTCGACGGCGACTACCGCGAGGTGGCGGTCGGACTGGATGGCACGGCTCGGGCGTCGCTCGACCTGCTCGCCGTCGAGGGCGCCGACCGCTGGCACCTCACCGGGCCGCGGGTCCGGCGGCGCTGGCAGCGCGGCGTCGCCTGGACGATCGGTGACGGCAGCGTCCTGCGCAGCACCGCAACCGACGGCACCGTCGTGGCGCTGCGGCTGCGGGCGCACGAGCCCAGCCGGGTCACGCTGCGCTCCGGCGGGCACGAGGTCGCCGTCGACGTCGACCGCCGGGCGACCACCGTGTCGGTGCCGCTCGGCGGGCCGGCGGTGCCCGTGGTGCAGAACGCCGGGTCGGTCATCGGTGTGCACGGGCTGGGGCTCAACCGCGGCTACCACCAGCCCGACGGGCCGACCTTCGCCCAGCCGACAGACGTGCCCGCCTGGTGCGGCGCCGCGGTGCTGCTGCGTGCCGGCTACCTGCGCGACGCCGGGCTGTTCGACCCGCGGTGGTTCCTCTACTACGAAGACACCGACCTGTCGTGGCGCGGCCTGTTGCGCGGCTGGCGCTACGCCTACGTCCCGGAGGCGCGGGTCCGCCACGCGCACTCGACCACCATCGGCCACGGCTCCGCGCTCTACGACGTACAGCACGAGAGCAACCGGCTGCTCACCGTCGCCAAGTGCGCGCCCGCCGGCGCGGCCCGCGCCGCCTGGCTCGAGTCGGTGCGCCTCGTCGGGCGGCAGCTGCGCGGCGACGTCGTCGCTCGCCTCCGTGACCGGCGCGCCCCCGAGCCGGTCCTCACCACCCGACGGCTGCGGGCGCTGGCCCGCGCGCTGCGGCTGCTGCCCGCGGTCCTCGCCGACCGGCGCGCGGTCCGCGGTGGCGCGTCGGTCGTCGACGCCGACTTGCCGGTGCTGGGACGCTGGCACGACCCCGCCCCGGGACCCGACGACGTGGAGCAGCCCTGATGCAGATCGTGTTCCTCAGCGCGCGACCCGCCGTGCTCGCCGGGACGATGCGCTTCGTCCGGGCCCACCTGCGCTTCGTCGACGAGGTGCTCGTCGTCGCGCCGGAGCGGCTGCGCGCCGAGATGACCGCGCTCGGCGTGGAGGTCGTCACCGACGAGGAACTGCTCGCGGGCTCCGGGCCGCGCGACCACCAGACCCGCAACTTCACCCTGCGCGCCGCCCTCGCCGACTGCGACGCGGTCCGGCCGGTCTTCCTCTCCAGCGACGACGACAGCCGGCCGCTGGTCGACCTGCCCGAGTCGACGTGGGTCCGCGACGGCCGCTACCGCCGCTACTCCTTCGGCTGGCTCGACGACTGGGAGACCCGCGCGACCTCGTTCGACGCCGGGCAGCTCGCGATGCGCCAGGTCCTCGCCCTGCACGGCATGCCGCGCCGGGCCTATGCCTCCCACATGCCGCAGGTCGTCGACCGCGCGCTGCTGCGTGAGGCGATGGAGCTGCTCGCGCCCGCCGCTGCCCGCCACCCGCTGTGCGAGTGGACGTCGTACCTCAATGTCGCCGGTGCCCTGCACCCCGACCGCTTCGAGGACCCCGAGCCCTACCTCACCCTCGGATGGCCCGACGACCCCTCCACCTGGCAGGCGACGCTCGACCCGGCGATGCTCGCCTTCGAGAACTGCTTCCTCGAGCACTACGCACCGGGTCAGGTCTTCGAGGGGATGGACCCCGACGACACGTCGTACGACGCTGCCGTCGACAAGGTCGTGCGGTGGAGGCGCTACGAGCTCGAGGTGCTCGCCGGTGAGCGGGCGCCCGCCCTCGCGCCCGACCACCGACCGGGTGCCGTCGGTCAGGCTCTGCGCCAGGCCCGCAGCCGCACCGTGGGTGACCCCACCTTGCGCGACCGCGCGCAGCGAGCCGCCCTCGCCGCCGCCTTGCGCGCCCAGCGCCGCCCCTGACCACTTGCTCGACTGACCCCGCGCGGCGCCTCCACGGACAGCCGCGCACGTCCGCGACGGGCATGGCGCCCGACCACCGACGTGATCAACGCGCGGAACCGCTCAACCGCCGAGGCGGTGCCGTTCTTCGCTTTCTGGCGACGGGAAGCGAAGGTGCTGAGACGTCCACCGGTCAGCCGGTCGCGGGCCACCTGCTGGTGAGAGCCGGGGGCGCCCACGCCGGCCAGGTCGGGGCGCCGATCGGCAGGCCGCCCGCGAACATCGCGGCGGGTCGAGGTCCGTCCAGGTGGCTGCCGTCGTAGACGGTCGCGCTGGTCGCGAGCAGGATCGCGTCCGCGACGAGCGGCCACAGCCGCGCGGAGCGTTCCCGGATCTTGTCCTCGGGGACGTCGTGGCCGCCGGCGGCGACCCGCCGGGCGACCCTGGCGACGGACAGGTCGGGGGGCACGAGCAGCGCGTGGACGTGCACGTCGTAGCCGGCGGCGATCGCGGTGCGCACCAGGTCGAGCTTGCTCGGGTGGGAGAAGACGGTCTCGGCAATCAGCGGCATGCCCGCCGTGATGAGCGCGTTGCGCGTGTCGGCCGCGATGCGGGCCGCGTCGTAGGAGTGCGCCTCCGGCGCGTGGGGCCAGCGCTGGCGCGCGATCTCGTCGGCGTTCACGAACACCGACCACGGGATCGTCGGGCTCAGGGTGTAGCGGACGAAGGTGGACTTGCCGGCGCCGTTCGGGCCGACGACGAGGTCGAGCCGGGTCACCGAGCCGGTGCCGGCAGCGGGTTGCTGGTGCCGTCCGGGTGGTGCTCGATCAGGTTGCCGCCCTCGTCGAGCGCGACGGTCGTGATGCCTTCGGCGGCGAGCCGCGCCCCGTAGTCGGTGGCGTGCAGGCGCTCCTGGATCGCGGCGTCGATCTCCGCGTTGACGACGAGGCGTTCGTCCGCGCTCAGCTCGGTGAGCGCGAGCGTTCCGTCGAGCGCGGCTTCGACGCGTCGCCTGGCAGCCGTGTGATGCATGCTCACGGACCGGCCGACGCGGGCCCAGTGGTCGAGTTGCTGCTTGGCGGATCGGCTCTGCCGGGCGCCTTCGACGGCCGCGCTGTCGATCAGGTCGCCCGCGAACCGGGTGACCCGGTCGTTGCTCTGGCTCATCAGACCGCTCGCTCTCGTGACGAAGTGCAACGAGCGTAGCACTCTGCAACACACCGGCTGCACTCCCGGGGGTGGTGCAGCCGACCTACGCGCCCCAGCGGCGGTCGTAGCCGGTCGCCCACCCACCACCTCATGATCATCAGGCGGCTTGCACGGAAACCGCCGGAGTGTCTCGTGCAGATCACCTGTTGATCTTGCAGGGGAACGGGGCTCGCGGCACGACCCCCGCTCAGCGACCCAGGGAGTCGACCACCTCGTCGAGCCTCCGACCAAACGCCTCCACCGAGAAGTCCCGCGCCCGCGCAGCCGCCGACACCGACAGGCCGGCCAGCCGGACCGGGTCCGCGGTGAGGTCACGCGTGCGGGCCACCAGCTCCGCGACGTCGCGCACGTGGAATCCGTCGACGCCGTCGCGGACCGTTTCGACCAGGCCACCGGCAGCGAGCACCACCGGCACCGCGCCGGCCGACATCGCCTCCACGGTCGAGATCCCGAAGTGCTCGAGCCGATCGGGATCCCGCTCCGGGTCCTCGCCGAGCCCGGCCAGGTGCCAGTAGACCGAGGCCCGTGACGTGAGCTCCTCGAGCTCGGTGCCGCTCGCGTTGACGTGCAGCACCACGGGGTAGCCCGACGCAGCGGCCTCGACCGAGGCGAGGTAGCCGCGGCCGCCGTCGGAGCAGCCGCCGACAAGGTGCAGCTCCCAGTCGCGCAGGCCATCGTCGACGAGCGCGCGGAAGGCCGCGACCATCTCCAGCTGCTTCTTGGAGTGGCCCTGCCCGGTCGGGAAGAAGCGGCCGACGCTGAGCACGACCCGCTCCTTGGGCGCCGGTGACCGCAGGCTGACCGGCGGGAAGAGCACCGCACTGTCGGCGCCCCAGCGACGGCGCACCCACTCCTGCGTGAAGGCCGAGTTGGAGACCACCGCGTCATAGCTGTCGAGCCAGCGCATCGACGTCGACGGCGCCAGCGCCCGGCCGGGGAGCAGCGCCAGCGGTGACCGCCCGACCGACACCGCAGCCAGGGGTACGCCGAGAGTCCGCCGGTCGTCGCCCCCGACGACGTCGGCCGGCACGAAGGACCCCGACTCGAGCACCACCTCGGCCGCGACGCCCGGTGCGGGGCTCGCCACGCGGACACGCAGGGCCCGGCCGGTGGCCCGCTCGAGCAGTTGGCGCGGGCGGTCGAGCACCGTCGTGGCGACAACCGCCCCGTCGACGACGACGCGGACCTCGGCCGGGCCGGCGGCCGCGGGCCGTTGGAAGCCGAGCAGCAGGGTGAGGTCGACGGGGCGACCCGGGTCGGTCGTGACGAGCAGCGACGCCCGCCCGTCGGTCCAGGTGACCCGCCCGTCGGGCTGGTGGAAGCCGGTGCCCCACTCGACGACCGCGCCGTCGGCCCGGGCGGGCTCGGCGGAGCCGAAGGCGGTCGGGAAGTGCACGACGTAGAGGCTGCGGGCTGCGGCAGAGGCGTCGCGGCTGCGGTGGCTGACGTTGACGAAGAGGTCCACGTCGCGGCTCGCGTCGGTGACGGCCGCGGAGGCGTGCGGGACCTCGCGCACGGTGCAGCCCGACAGGTCGAGCGAGAGCCGCTCGGCGAGGGCGTCGCGGTCGAAGGGCTCGTGGGTGAGCAGCTCCACGGGGCCTCGCCGGGACAGGTGCTCGGCCACCGCCCCGCCGTACTTCTCGGCCCCACCGCCGGTGGTCCAGTAGCGGTTGTAGACGGCGGCCCGGCCGGCCCGGCCAGCGGGTCCGGTCATGCCACGACCCTAGCGGGACACCGGCCGCCAGCGGGACGTGCCCGTGCCGGTCACCCGCACGCTCGTCGTCCAAGGCAGCGCCACGCTGCCGTCGGCGCCGGTGCCGGTGAGGCGCAGCGCGTAGGTCCCCGGCAGCGCCGGGTAGCCGCCGTCGAAGGTGAGGTCCCACTGCGGCACGAGCGCCCCGTCGGCGGTGCCGGTCAGGGTGCGCACGACCTGCCCACCGCGCGAGACCTCGAGCCGCCAGTCGGTGCGGTTGACGGTGCGGGTCGCGAGGGTGACCGGCTGCGTCGAGCCCTGCACCCGCTCGGCGCCGTCGACCAGCGACGGCGACACGAAGCCCGCACCCAGGTACGCCGTGACCCCCCGCCTGATCTCGCCCATCCGGGCGTAGGTCGCGGCCCCGGGGCAGGCGGTCGTGCCGGCGTCGCGATGACCGCTCACGACCGCGAAGGAGTTGGTCGTCCCTGCGGCGAAGCGCGACGTGCCGCCTCCCGCCGAGGTGAGGGTGGTGGTGCCCGCCGGGTTGCGGTAGGCGAGCCCGAGCTTCCACGCGAGCGTCTTCTGCAGCGCCGCCATCGTGCTCGCGCCCGGCGACGACGAGTCGTAGCTGCCGAGCAGCGACACCGCGAAGCTCGCGCTGTTGTGGCCGCCGGTGTGGGTGCCCAGCACCCAGCGGTCGACCCCACCGGCCCGCCCCTCGTAGACCCGGCCGAACCGGTCGACGAGCAGGTTGTAGCCGATGTCGGACCACCCACGGCTCTTCACATGGAAGGCGTAGACCGAGCGCACCATCGCCGCGGCCTGCGCCTGCGAGTAGCCGTTGGCGGTCGCGGTGTGGTGCACGAAGCCGACCTTCGCCGGGCTGGTGTAGGTCGGCTCGCCGCGCCGGATCGACTCGTCGGCGCCCCACTGCGCGCGGGTGACGATCTCCGGCCGCGGCTGGGCCGCGCGGGCCACCGAGCGCGGCAGCGACACGGGGGCGTCAGCGGGCGAGGAGCCCGGGTCGACCAGCTCGATGCGCACGTCGCGCGGGCGGGCGCCGCGGCGCTGGTCGACCCGCACCTGCACGCCGTCCGACGGCCCGACCCACAGCGGCGCGGTGCCGTCGCGGACCGTCGCGGTGTCCTCCACTGAGCCGGGGTCGGGGGCGTGGTCGGCGTCGACCTCGAGCGACCGCCAGCCCGACCAGCGACCAGCGCTGCGCCAGCGCAGCTGCACGGCGACCCCGCGCACCCGCTCGTCGTGGCGCCACGTGACGCCGACGGTCGTGAAGTCCCGGGTCACGCGCGGAGCAGACAGCAGCAGCGGCCGGCGCGACAGCGGCCCGGGCAGCCGGCGCACCGACGTCGCGTCGACCGAGGTCAGCGCGAGCCGCGCCACCGAGGGCTCCACCGGCGTCGGCCGGGCGGCGGAGGCAGCCGTCACGGGCAGGCCCACCACGATCCCGGAGGCGAGCAGGGTCAGGCCGGTGAGGACGGCGGCAGAGCTGTGGCGGCGCACGGTGGGGCTCCTGGGGTCGGGGCAGGGTGGCTCACCGGCTCCCCCGGGCCGGTCGGTCCACTGTCACCTGTCTCGGCGCCCGACACGCCGCACTCCACCCCCGAGTCAGGCAAGACTCACCCTCGCAATGCGTCGCCCTCTACGCGAAACGCCTCGGCGAGGGCCTCGCGCCAGCCCGGCAGGGGCGGCAGCCCGGCCCCGTCCCACGCCCGAGGCGAGAGCACGGAGTACGCCGGCCGGGTGGCCGCCGTGACGAACGACGCCGAGTCCGTGGGCTGGACCCGCTCCGGGTCGGCGCCGAGCTCCTCGAAGACGGCGCGGGCGAAGCCGTTCCAGGTCGTCGAGCCGCGGTTGGTGCCGTGGTAGCTGCCGGCCGGCGCGTCCGAGCGGGCCAGCGCCAGCAGCGCGGCCGCGAGGTCACCCGCCCACGTCGGCGACCCGACCTGGTCGTCGATCACGGTGAGCGTCTCGCGCTCGCGCTCCAGCCGCGCCATCGTCTTGACGAAGTTGGGCCCGCCCCGGCCGTAGAGCCAGGCGGTCCGCACGACGTAGGACGCGTCGGGGAGCAGGTCGCGCACGGCGAGCTCGCCCGCCAGCTTGGTGCGGCCGTAGGCGTTGGTCGGGCCCTTCGGGTCGTCGACCTCGTAGGGCTGGTTGGCGTCACCGGGGAAGACGTAGTCGGTCGACAGCTGCACCATCCGGGCACCCACGGACGCGCACGCGGTGGCGAGCAGGGCGGGTGCGGCCGCGTTCACGGCGTACGCCGTCTCCTCGTCCTCCTCGGCCTTGTCGACGGCGGTGTAGGCAGCGGGGTTGAGGACGACGAGCCGGTGGTTCGGCGAGTCGGAGCGCACGACGCGGGCCCACTCCTCGACGGTGTCACGGACCGCGAAGGGGTCGGTGAGGTCGACCTCGGGCAGGTCGATGCCGCGGGCGAAGGGGATGTCGGCCTCGCGGTGCGCCCGCCGGACGAGCTCGCTGCCGAGCTGGCCCTTGCAGCCGGTGATGAGCAGCGCCAGCGTCACGCTGTCGCCCCCCCGGTGACCGTCTCGCCGGCGGCGGCGTACTTCGACTCGGTCGCGCCCTTGGCCGGCCGCCACCAGGCCTCGTGGTCGCGGTACCACTGGACCGTCTGGCGCAGGCCCTCGTCGAAGTCGGCGTAGGCCGGGGCCCAGCCGAGCTCGGTGCGCAGCCGGCTGGAGTCGATCGCGTAGCGGCGGTCGTGGCCGGGCCGGTCACTCACGTGGTCGTAGTCGGCCGGGTCGCGGTCGAAGGCGCGCAGGATCGCCGCGACCACCTCGCGGTTGGTCTTCTCGCCGTCGGCACCGATGAGGTAGGTCTCGCCGCTCGTGCCCTTGTCGACGATGGTCCAGACCGCGCTGTTGTGGTCGTCGACGTGGATCCAGTCGCGGACGTTGAGGCCGTCGCCGTAGAGCCGCGGCCGCTGGCCGTCGATGACGTTGGTGATCTGGCGCGGGATGAACTTCTCGACGTGCTGGTAGGGCCCGTAGTTGTTGCTGCAGTTGCTGATGGTCGCGGTGATGCCGAAGGAGCGGACCCACGCGCGCACCAGGAGGTCCGAGCCGGCCTTGGTCGCGGAGTACGGCGAGGACGGGTTGTAGGGCGTCGTCTCGCTGAAGCGCTCCGGGTCGTCGAGCTCGAGGTCGCCGTAGACCTCGTCGGTGCTGACGTGGTGCAGCCGCACGCCGTGGCGGCGCACCGCCTCGAGGATCGAGAAGGTGCCGACGACGTTGGTCTGCACGAACGGCGACGGGTCCGACAGCGAGTTGTCGTTGTGGCTCTCCGCCGCGAAGTGCACGACGAGGTCGGACTGCGCGACCAGCCGGTCGACCAGCGCGGTGTCGGCGATGTCGCCCACGACCAGCTCCACGTCGCCGCGGACCGGCTCGAGGCTCGACCCGTCACTGGCGTAGGTGAGCTTGTCGAGCACGGTCAGCTCGACGTCGGGTCGGTGCTGACGGGTCCAGTGGACGAAGTTCGCGCCGATGAAACCGGCGCCTCCGGTGACGAGGGTGCGCATGGGGACGGAGTCTCCCAGACGCACCCCGTCACAGGGTCGGGCGGTCAGCCGCAGGGCTTGAAGAACGTCTCGGCGGGCGTGTCGTCGATCAACGGCACCGTGGCCACACCGGCGATGACGCGGGAGTGGGCGCCGATACCGCTCCAGTCGAAGCCGAGCTTCTCCCCGGTGGTCTTGATGACGCCCTTGCTGACGGTCCAGGTGACCTTGCTGCCCTCGACCTTGACGGGGACGTCGACGACCCCGCCCGCGAGCGGGTCGGCGCCGTCGGCCGAGTACTGCACCTGGCCGAGCGCTCCAGTGGCGTCGTTGGTGAACGTGAGCCACCACGTGCCGACGTTGACCGGTGCGGTGCCGGTCACGCGGTAGATCGCGCTCTGGAACGGCGCGGCACCCAGCTCGAGGGTCGCTGTGAAGCCGGTGCAGTCGAAGACGCTGACGACCTTCTTCCCCTGCTTGACCTTGCGGGTCGTGCCCGTGTTGGTCAGCGTCACGGACACGATGTCCATCGACGCCATGGACGCCGGCGCGGTCGCCATGTTGTTGGGGCCGCCGTCGACCAAGCCCTGGCCGTTGACGCCGTTGGCGTCACCGGCGACATCGGTGAGGACGACGGGACCCTGGGCGGCCTGGGCCGGTACGAGGCCGACGGCCAGAGCGGCGACAGCCGCGAGGGCGAGAGCGGGACGGGTGAGCTTCATGAGATCTCCTGCGAGGACGGGACGGGTGGCTGGGTGCACCCGCGTGCTGGGTGAGGTGTTCGACGCGAGGGGCCGCGGTCCTGCCCCAGGCGCTACTTGCCGGGCTTCACGCAGGACGGAGCACCGGCCTTGTAGGTCGTGCCGCCCTCGTTGACGTCGGCGAAGACGTTGACGGCGACGAGGTTGCGCGACGCGGTGATCGTCCCGATCGACAGCAGCGTGCCGGGCTTCACGCCGGTCCCCTGGGCGCTGAAGGCGGACACGGGGGCGCTGATGCGGACCTCGTTCTTGGCCAGGTCGAAGACACCCGAGGCGTCACCCAGGGAGGTCGCGGTGTTCGCGGTCGGGTCGCGGAATCCCACGCTGAACGCCTGCGTGCCATTGGTGATGGTGGCGCTGAGGTAGAGCGTGTTCTCACCGTCGTTGAGGAACTGCAGCTCGTAGCCCTGGCCGACGCCCGTGGCGATCGTGGTGGCGAGCTTCTTCACGCGGATGACTGCGGTGATGCGCTTGGTGTCGCTCGCGAGGTCGGCGCTCACGATGTCGAGGGCGTCCTCCTGCGGGCCGTAGACGCCCGGCACCTCTTGGTTGCGCAGCAGGAAGGTGTCACCGGCGTCGTCGACGACGAGGTTGCACACCGGCTTGACCGGAGCGGGCTTCTTCGGTGCGGCCGAGGCAGCCGCCGCCCCCGTCACGAGGGCCGCAGAGGCCGCGAGCAGGACGAGCGGGCGGGAAGGAGGGCGCACAGTGGGCTCCGGGATCGGCGGTCTGGGTGACAGGTGGATTCACCGTCGAGCCGCGACTTCCTGCCGCAGCGAGGCAGGTGCCGGGTCGCGTCGCGTCGAAATCCCCGGGCACCCAGCCACCCGGACCGAACCTCGGGGACCGCTCACGACTCTTCGTCGACGAGCACCCGCAGGTGCGAACCCCGGTCCACCACGCAGCCAGGAGCAGCCCCGTGCGCAGCCGCCTCGTCCGTCCCGCCCTCGTCGCCGCCACCGTCGCCGCGACAGCCCTCGCACTGACCCCGGCGGGTGCCGCTCCCGCGGCACCCCAGGTCACCGACCCCGCCGGCGACGCCAACTTCACCCCCACGGTGGTCGAGGGCGGCGAGCCCACGCCGGTCGGCAACCAGGCCTACGCCGATGTCCTGTCGGTCACCTGGGAGCCCACGACGGTGACCAAGGTCGTGAAGAAGAAGAAGGTCACCACCGTCACGGGCTTCACCGTGAAGACCGTCCTGTCTGCGGCACCCACGCCGCCCGCGGGCACCAGCCTCGTCTACCGCATGCTCGGCCGCCCGGGCGGCGACGAGGCGGCCTTCCTCGGGCCGGTCTACTACACCGCCAAGAGCAGTGACCCCTCCATCCCGCAGTCGGCGCTGCGTGACAACCTCACCGGCGTCACCCGCCTCACCTCCATCGACATGCCGAAGATCGACGGGGCGACCATCACCTGGACCGTGCCGATGTCGGCCCTGCCCAAGGAGTTCAAGCCCGGCTCGACGCTGACTGGCCTGTTCTTCGAGGTCAACGAGATCGAGGACTTCCAGGGTGCTCAGATCCCTGCCGGGGTCCCGACGTTCGGTGGCGCCTACGGCCTCGGTACCGGGCAGGTCGACGACGGCACGTCCGAGGCGACCTTCAAGGTCGGCTGACGCACGTCTGACCTACACGGCCAGGAGTACGTCGGGAGCTCGTCCGGCGTACTCCTGGCTGCGTGGTCCAGGGGCCAGCAGGTCACCGTGTCGCGCGTCACGACAGGCGTGCAGCAGGTCTCACGACGGTAACCTCAAGGTGACAACGACAGGCTCCGCGGCAGGCCCGCGGCACCTGTGGAACCTCCCTGCGCCCGCGAGCGTCCTCGGGAGTGAGCCACACCGACGAGAGGGACGACGTGAGCGACGGCAGGGACTGGGACGACCCGGGCGCACGCCCTGGGCGCCGCCCCTTGCCGCCCGAGCTCGACCCGCGCGGCGGGGGGGCCCCTGACCGGGCGGCCGAACGCGCCACCGCGGCCTACCGCGGCGTGGCCCGCAGCTCGCTGCCCCCGCGCCCCGCCACCCAGCGTGTCGTGCCGCCGCCGTCGCGCCGCCCGCCGACCAAGCGGCGCTGGGCGCGCGTCCTGTCGTGGGTCGCGGTGTCGATGTCGGTGGTCATCCTCGGCACGTCGACCGCGCTCTACGTCCTGGTCAACAAGTACGACGCCAACATCGCGCGCATCGACGTCTTCGGCGGCAGCCGGGCCGAGGCGCCGGCCGCCGCGCCGCGTGACGCGCAGAACATCCTCATCGTGGGGTCGGACTCGCGCGGCGACACCGATGCGGGCGGGGAGTTCCAGGGCAGCGGCGACACCTTCGTGACCGGCCAGCGCTCCGACACCGTGATCCTCGCGCACCTCTACGGCAGCAGCGACAAGGCCCAACTGGTGTCGTTCCCGCGCGACTCCTACGTGAGCATCCCGGCCTTCACCGACCCGAAGTCCGGCAAGACCACCTCCGCGCGCAAGGGCAAGCTCAACTCCGCCTTCTCCACCGGCGGTCCGCCGCTGCTCATCGCGACGATCGAGAACCTCACCCAGATCCGCGTCGACCACTACATGCAGATCGACTTCCAGGGCTTCCAGTCCATGGTCGACAAGCTCGGTGGCGTCGAGGTCTGCCTGTCGAAGCCGGCGAAGGACAGGTTCTCCGGCATCGACCTGCCCGCCGGTCGCCACAAGATCGGCGGACGCACCGCGCTCGCCTTCGTGCGCCAGCGCCACGGCCTCGCCGGCGGTGACATCGACCGCATCACCCGCCAGCAGCAGTTCCTGGGCTCGATGGTCCGCAAGGTGCTCTCGGCCGGCACGCTGGCCAACCCGCTCAAGCTGACCGGCTTCCTCGACGTCGCGACCTCGAGCCTGCAGGTCGACAACGACCTGACGGTCGGCGACCTCAAGGACCTCGCGATCCGCTTCAAGAGCTTCAATGCCGGCGGCGTGAGCTTCGCGACGATCCCGATCACCGACATCGCCGCCTACCGCAACCGCGAGTCGGTCGTGCTCATCGACGATGACAAGGCCACCGCGCTGTTCGACGCGCTGCGCCGCGACGAGGCCCCCGACAGCCCCAAGCCCAAGCCGACCGCCACGGCCAGCGGCGACCCGCTCATCGTCAAGCCGGGCAGCATCCGGGTGAAGGTCTACAACGGTGCCGGCGTCGCCGGTCTGGGTCGCAAGGCCGCCGCCGACCTCACCGAGATCGGATTCCAGATGTCGGGGATCCCGGAGAACCGCGGCAGCGGCGCCACCGGCACCACCGTGCTGCACGGCCCCGACAAGGCCGACTCCGCGCGCACCCTCGCGGCTGCGCTGCCCGGCGCGGTCGTCCAGGAGGACCCGTCGCTCGGCAACGTCCTCGAGGTCGTCGTGGGCTCGGCCTACTCCGGCGCCAAGGCTGTCACCGTGACGGGTAGCGCCTCCCCCACCAAGGCGCCCACCGCGTCGGCGACCCCCAAGGTCGTCACGGCGCAGGACGACCCCTGCACGGCCTGAGCGCCTGGACCGGCGGTCTGGTCGGTGACCGCGACCCCGCCCTGCCGCTCCTGACGCTGCACACCGGTGCCGGCGGCGCCCACGGGCAGGCCCGCGTCGAGCTGTCCGGCGCCACCACCGCCAACTGGGTGGCCAAGACCGCCAACCTGCTCGTCGACAGCCTCGGGAGCCCCGAGCGGGTCGGGCTGCTGCTGCCGCTGCACTGGCAGCCGGTCTGCCTGCTGCTCGCCGGGGTCGCCACTGGCGCGACGGTCGTCGTGGCCCGCACCCCCGACGACCTCGCGGGTTGCCAAGCGGTCTTCACGACCGTCGAGCACGCCGAGGCCGCCCTCGACGCCGGCGCCGACGACGTCCTCGCCCTGTCCTGCCACCCACTGGGCGCCCGGCTGCCCGCGGTCCCGGCCCTCGTCAGCGACTACGCCGTCGAGGTCCCCGGCCACGGTGACCACTGGGGCGGCGGGCGCGCCCCCGGGTCCGTCGAGCGCGACGGGGCCCCGGTCGCAGTGCCCGCCGCCGACCTGGGGCCCGCGGACCGACTGCTCTGCGGCGTACCCCTCCGCGAGGTGGGCTGGGTGCTCGCCGCGCTGCGCGCCGGGGCCGCGGTCGTGCTCGCGCCCGACGCCACCACCCTGGACCTGCCGTCGCTGTGCGCCTCCGAGCGGGTCACCGCCACGGCCGGCGTCGACGTCGACGGGCTGCGCCGGCTGGACGTCCCCTCGTCCCCCTGAAGCCCCCGCTCGGACCTGCCGATCCCCCAGGTGGGTGCGTGAGAGCATTCGCCCGGAACGACCGAGACTGGAGCACCGCTGACCGTGTCCTTGCCCCGACCCCCGCGCGCCCTCGTCGCCGCGCTCGCGGGGTGCGTCGCGCTGCTCGTCTCCGGGTGCGCGACCGCCGTCGGCAGCACCGACCGTGACACCGCGAGCCGCGACGTCAGCCTGCGCGTCGACGGACGCGAGCGCAGCTACCTGCTGCAGCCGGCGCTCGACCTCGGCGACCGCAAGAAGGCGGCCCTGGTCGTCGTGCTCCACCAGGAGGGCGGCACCCCCGAGGGCGTCGCGGAGGAGACCGAGCTGCAGGAGCTGCGGCGCAGCGGCGCGACGCTGGCCTACCCCGCCGGCATCGACAACAGCTGGGACGCCGGGGCCTGCTGCGGGCTCCCGCGCCGGCAGGGCGTCGACGACCTGGAGTTCCTCGACGAGGTCATCCGCGACGCGGCCCGCCGCACCCCGGTCGACCTCGAGCGCACCGCGCTCGTCGGCTACTCCAGCGGCGGCATGCTGACCTACCGCTACGTCTGCGCGCGCAACGGCAAGCTCGCCGCCGCGGTCGTCGTCAGCGGGTCGCTCGAGAGCAGCTGCGACAACGAGCTCACCGTCCCCGACGTGCTCGCGCTGCACGGCAAGAAGGACGGCACGATCGGGCTCACCAAGCCGGTCTTCGTCAAGGCGCTGCAGATCTCCCCGCGACCTGCGGCGAGCAGCCTGCAGATCGTCACCCGGCAGGCCGGCTGCTCCGCGCGGCCGACCAAGCGGACCCCGGCGCTCGAGGTGAAGACCTGGGACTGCCGGGGCGGTGTCATCGAGGCGCGGCTGGTGCCCGACGCCGGTCACGGCTGGGGGGCGCTCGGCGCCTCCGCCCGCACCCGCGACTTCCTGCGCGACCAGCTGCTGGAGCGGTAGTGGCGACCGCGAGGCCTGTGCCGACGACACCGACGCGTGGACGCTCGCTGTTCGTGGTGCTGTCGGTCCTCGCGGTCCTCGCCGTCGTGCTGCCCCTCGCCCTCACCACCCGCGCCGACCGACCGGCCGAGGCATCACCGGCCGCGGCCGTGGCCCCGGTCGTCGTCACCGGGCCGTCCAGCAAGCCCACCGTCGGCGGACCGGGCACCCCCGCGGGCGACGGCCGCTTCGTGCGGGTCCGAGCCGGTGGGCTCGACCGCGACTACCTGCTGCTGCCCGCCCTGGGGCTGCCTGCGGGCACCCCCGCGCCGCTGCTCGTCGTGCTCCACCAGGACATCGGCAGCCCCCGCGCCGTCGCCGAGAACCTCGGCCTCGACGCATTGCGCCGCGAGGGCATCACGCTGGCCTACCCCGAGGGGATCGGCGGGTCGTGGGCCGCGGGCGCGTGCTGCGGGGTCGCCAAGGACCGCGACGTCGACGACGTGGCCTTCGTCGACGAGGTGCTGCGCGACGCCGGCCGGCGCACGCCGGTCGCCGCCGACCGGGCCGCCGTCCTCGGCTACTCCGGCGGCGGGATGCTGCTCTACAAGTTCCTGTGCCGGCCGCACGCGCCGATCGTGGCCGCCGTGGAGGTCAACGGCAGCCTCGAGTCACACTGCCCCGACGGGACTCGGCTGCCCGACCTGCTGTCGCTGCACGGTGCCCGTGACGGCAGCGTGGGCATGCACAAGCCGGTCTTCGTCACCCACCTCGGGATGGCGCCCCGGCCAGTCACCTCAACGCTGGCCACTGTCACGCAGAAGGCCGGCTGCGCCGTGCGCACCGCGAAGGCAGGGCAGAACGTCGACCTGGTGCGCTGGACCGGCTGCCGCGGCGGCTCGGCCGTGGAGGCCGTCATCGTCAAGGCAGCGGGCCACCGCTGGGAGGACGTCGGCGGGGCGACCCGCACCCGGCAGTTCCTGTTGTCCCGGCTGCGCCCGACCGCGCCCGCACCTGCCCCGAGCTCGTCCGCTCAGCGCTCGGCGGCGTAGAGCGCGACGGAGTCGGGGCCCTCCGGCTCGAGCAGGTCCATGAGCAGGGTGAGCGGGATGCCGGCGGCGAGCAGCGCCTCGGTGCGGTGCACCAGGTCGTCGACGTCGAGCCGGGGGCTCGGGAAGACGGTGTCGGGGAGCTTCGGGGCCTGGGGGTCGGACACAAAGGCCTCCTCGGTGACGCGGGTGGGACATCGTGTGCATCGTCAACAGCGGACCCCGGCATGAGGGGCCGAACGGGTGCAACCCGGACAGGAACGACGGCTTTCCCCTTGTGGCACAAGGGGTTTCGTAGTCCCAGGTGCCGAACTCCTACCGCAGCACCTGACGTGCCATCACCATGCGCTGGACCTGGTTGGTGCCCTCGTAGATCTGGGTGATCTTCGCGTCGCGCATCATCCGCTCGACCGGGAAGTCGCGGGTGTAGCCGTAGCCGCCGAAGAGCTGGACGGCGTCGGTCGTGACGGCCATCGCGGTGTCGGAGGCGAAGCACTTCGCGGCGCTCGAGGCGAAGGTCATGTCGGGTGCGCCGCGCTCGGCCTTCGCGGCCGCGACGTAAACGAGCTGGCGCGCGGCCTCCACCGTCATCGCCATGTCGGCGACCATGAACTGCACGCCCTGGAACGCAGCGACTGCCTTGCCGAACTGCTTGCGCTCCTTGACGTAGGCCACGGCCGCGTCGAGGGCGCCCTGGGCGATGCCGACGGCCTGCGCCCCGATGCCGAGCCGGGTGTGGTCGAGGGTCTTGAGCGCGGTCGTGAAGCCGGTGCCCGCCTCGCCGATGATCCGGTCGGCCGGGATGCGGCAGTCCTCGAAGTAGATCTCGCAGGTCGGCGAGCCCTTGATGCCGAGCTTGCGCTCCTTGGTGCCGACGCTGAAGCCGGGGTCGTCGGCGTGCACGACGAAGGCGCTGATGCCCTTCGGCCCCTTCTCAGGGTCGGTGACGGCCATGACCGTGTAGTGGGTGTTGACGCCGGCGCCGGTGATCCAGCACTTGGTGCCGTTGAGGACCCAGCTGTCGCCGTCACGGACCGCGCGGGTCTTCATCGCGGCCGCGTCGGAGCCGGCCTCCCGCTCGGACAGCGCGTAGGAGAAGGTCGCCTCGCCGCGCGCGACCAGCGGCAGGTAGCGCTGCTTGAGGTCCTCCGAGCCGGACAGGATCAGGCCCGTCGTACCCAGCTTGTTGCCCATGGGGATGAGGCTGCTGGAGGCGCAGGCCCGGGCGATCTCCTCCACGACGATGCAGTGCGCGATCTTGTCGGCACCCGCCCCGCCGTACTGCTCCGGGACGTGGATCGCGAGCAGGTCCGCCCGCTTGATCGCCTCGTGGACGTCCCACGGGTACTCCGCGGTCTCGTCGATCTCCGCCGCACGCGGCGCGATCTTGTCGTCGGCGAGGTCGCGGACGGCCTTGCGGAGCAGCTCGTGCTCCTCGGTGAGGCTGTAGAGGGAGAACGCGGCATCCATGGCGTCGAGGTTAGTCCCGCCGCCGCCGACTAGCCTGTCGGCCCATGAGCGAGCGTCCCCGTCTGACCGTGATCGGCACCGGCTACCTCGGAGCGACCCATGCCGTGTGCATGGCCGAGCTGGGCTACGACGTGCTGGGCCTCGACGTCGTCGAGGACAAGGTCGCGAGCCTGCAGCGCGGCGAGGTCCCGTTCTTCGAGCCCGGGTTGCCGGAGCTGCTCGTGAAGAACCTCGAGTCGGGCCGGCTGCGCTTCACGACCTCCTTCGAGGAGGCCGGCGCCTTCGGCGACGTGCACTTCGTCTGCGTCGGCACCCCGCAGAAGAAGGGGGAGATGGCCGCCGACATGACCTACGTCGATGTCGCCTTCACCGCGCTGCTCCCCCACGTGAAGGCCGGTTCGCTGCTGGTCGGCAAGTCCACCGTCCCCGCCGGCACCGCCGAGCGGCTCGCCGAGCAGATCGCCGCGACCCGCCCCGACGTCGAGCTGGCGTGGAACCCGGAGTTCCTGCGCGAGGGCTTCGCCGTCGAGGACACCCTCACCCCCGACCGGCTCGTCTTCGGCGTCCGCTCGGAGCGGGCCGAGCAGCTGCTGCGCGACTCCTTCGCGCCCGTCATCGACCTGCCGACCCCGGTCGTCGTCACCGACTTCGCCACCGCCCAGCTGGTGAAGGTCGCGGCCAACGCCTTCCTCGCCACCAAGATCAGCTTCATCAACGCGATGGCGGAGGTGTGCGAGGTCACCGGCGGTGACGTCAAGCAGCTGTCGCTCGCCCTGTCGCACGACACCCGCATCGGCGGCCGCTTCCTGCACGCCGGCCTCGGCTTCGGCGGTGGCTGCCTGCCCAAGGACATCCGGGCCTTCATGGCCCGCGCCGGCGAGCTCGGCGTCGACCAGGCGCTGTCGTTCCTCAAGGAGGTCGACGCGATCAACCTGCGCCGGCGCGCGCGCATGGTCGACCTCGCCCGCGAGCTGACCGGCGGCACCTTCCAGGGCAAGCGGGTCGGGGTCCTCGGCGCGGCCTTCAAGCCCAACAGCGACGACATCCGCGACTCGCCCGCGCTCGACGTCGCGGCCACGATCCACCAGCAGGGCGGCACCGTCACGGTCTTCGACCCCGAGGCCATGACCAACGCCCGCCGCCAGCACCCCGAGCTCGGCTATGCCTCCTCCGCCGTCGAGGCGGCCACCGGCGCCCACGTGGTGCTGCACCTCACCGAGTGGGCGGAGTTCCGCCAGATGGACCCGTCGCACCTGGCCGACGTGGTCGCGGAGAAGAACATCGTCGACGGCCGCAACGCCCTCGACAAGGACCTGTGGCGCGGCGCCGGCTGGCACTACCGCGCCCTCGGCCGACCCTGACCCGAGTAGTTCTCCTCTCCCGCTGACGGACCCGCGCGGCGCACACTGCGGCCATGACCGGTCCCGCGGTGGTCCCCTGTCCCTCCTGCGGCGCTCCCCTCACGGGTGGGCCCGCCTGCCCCGCCTGCGCGCTGCCCCTCACCGGGCCTGCGGCGCAGCGGCTGTGGCAGGTCGACCAGGCGCTGCTCGCCGTCGACGCCGAGCGCGGCCGGCTGCTCGCCGAGCGCACGGTGCTGCTGACCACCCTGCGCACAGGAGCAGACCCGGGTACGACGGGATCGCTCGCGCCCGCGGGCCAGACCTGGGCACCGCCGCCGCCCCGTCCGATCGTCCACGTCGCGCCGCGCCCCGCGGAGTGGACGCCGCAGCGGGTGCAGAACCTCCTGCTCGGCCTCGGCGCGCTGCTGCTCGCGGTCGCGGCGACCGTCTTCGCGGCGGTCACCTACGACCGGCTCGGTGCCGGCGGCCGCGCCGCGGTCCTCGTCGCGCTCACCGGGGTGGCGCTCGGCGTCGTACCCGTCCTGCTCCGTCGCGGGCTGACCGCGAGCGCCGAGACAGCCACCGGCGTCGCCCTGGTCCTCGCTGCCCTCGACGCCTACGGCCTGCGCACCCTCGGCGTCGGCGACGACCTCGAGGCCA
Source organism: Mycobacteriales bacterium (assembly GCA_030697205.1). Taxonomy (NCBI): domain Bacteria; kingdom Bacillati; phylum Actinomycetota; class Actinomycetes; order Mycobacteriales; species Mycobacteriales bacterium. Next base: position 74,067 of record JAUYQP010000006.1, on the reverse strand, counting down.
CGACCTACGCCGCGATCGCCGCGGCACTGCTCGCGGCCGGCTCCGCCGGCTGGGCCGCCGCCTTCCCGCTGCGCCTGCCGCGCGTCGCCGCGGTCGTGGTCGCCCAGCTGCCCCCGCTGCTGCTGCTCGCGAGCGCCGAGGCCTCGGCCGCCACCACCGGGCTGGTCCTCGTCGGCCTCGCCGCCTGCGACGTCGCGGTGGCCCACGCGCTGCGTGGTCGCTCGCTCGGCGACGTCGTGGGCACCTCGGTCGGAGCGGCCGTCGCCGCCGCGAGCGGAGGCCTGCTCCTCTCGCTGGGCACCGCTGTCGCGGGTCAGGACCGGGGCGCGACCGGGCTCGTCGCGCTCGCCGCGCTGTGCGCCGTCGCGGCGCTGCTCGTCCGCGACACCGGGTCGCGGCTGCTGCTGTCAGGCGCCCCCGTGCCGCTGCTCGGTGTCGCCGCCTGGTCGTTGGCCCGCCCCGACCTGACCTCCGCGCAGGAGCCGCTCGTCGCGGCCGCCGTCGGCGTGCTCGCGGCGCAGGTGGCTGCCCTGCTTCCTCGCGCCTGGCGCACCGGTCCGGTCGTCGGTGCCCTCGTGGTCGCCGAGGTCGGGGTCGCGGTCGAGCTGCGCGCGGTGCTGGAGGCCGTCGGTGGGCCGGTCGGCTGGCTGGTCGAGCCGTGGACGGTCGCGGCGTCGGCGCAGGCCCGTGACGTCGTGTCCCCGGGGGCGGCCTGGAGCGGCTCGGTCGTCACTCTCGTCGTCCTGCTCGCCGCCGCGGTCACCACGGTGACAGCAGCCGCCGCGCTGCACCGGCTGGAGCAGGGTCTCGCGCCCGCAGCCCTGCTGGCCGTGGCCAGCGGCGTGCTCCTCCCGCTCGGCCTCGCGACCTCGCTGTCGACCGCGCTGGTGCTGCTGGTCGTCGTCGCCACGGCGCTCGCCGCCGGGGCCGTCGCTGTGGGCCGCACCGCCTCGCGCCCCGCTGTGGAGCTGGCGCTGCTCGGTGCGGCCGGCGCGACCGCCCTGCTCGCCGCGGCCTGGTCGACCGCCTCGGAGGGCGCGACCCTCGCGACCCTGCCGGTCCTGGTCGGGCTGCTCGTCGCGGTGTCTGTCGCGGTGTCCGCGACCAGCGCACCTGCAGCCCAGGTCTCCGCCGGCTGCGCTGGTCTGCTGGCCGGCGCGACGCTCGCCGCCTTCGGAGCCGCGCAGGAGCTGGCTGTCGAGCAGGTGGGCGGGCTGCTGCTGCTCGCCCCCACGGCGCTGCTGGGCCTGTCACTGGTCACCCGCCGGGTCGCCCTGGAGGTCGCGGCGGCGGTCCTCGCCGTCGTCACGTTGACGCTCGCGGCGGAGGACCCGGGCTGGCTGTCGTGGTGCCTCGCCGGCGCCGGGCTGCTCGCCCTCGCCCTGGCGTTGCGCCCGGACCGGCGCTGGGCCGCGGTCGCCGGGGCGCTGCTGCTCGCCGCCTCGTCGTGGGTGCGGCTCGCCGACGCGGGTGTCGAGGCCCCGGAGCCCTACGTCGTGCCGCTCGGCCTCGTCGCGCTCGGCCTCGGTCACCTGCGCCGGCGGGCCGTGCCCGCGACCGGGTCGCTGGCGGCGTACTCCTCCGGCCTGGGGCTGCTGCTCCTGCCGTCGCTGGTCTACGCCCTCGGCGACGAGGAGCTGCTGCGCTCGGTGCTGCTGCTGGGCGTGTCGGCCGTGGTCCTGCTGGCCGGGGTCGCGGGGCGGCTGCGCGCACCGCTGCTCTTCGGGGGCGGCGTGCTCGCCGTCGACGCCGTGCACCTGCTCGCGCCCTACGCCGCAGCGCTGCCGCGCTGGATGCCGCTGGCCGCGGTCGGGCTGGCGCTGGTGGTGCTGGGCGCGACCTACGAGCAGCGCCGTCGTGACCTCACCTCGCTGCGCGACCGGCTCGACGCCTTCGCGTAGTCAGCGCACGCCGGGGACCGCGTCGGCGAGGAAGGCCGCGATCCGGCCGGTCGGCTGCAGGTCCTCCCAGCGGTGACCGGCGTCGGCGACCTCGTCGAGCCGCACGGGGCAGTCGTCCGGGTCGGGGGCGCAGCCGGCGGCGGTGGACAGCCGCGACACCGCCTCGCGCACACTCAAGGGGACCACCCCGAGGACGGGCACGACCTCGTCGCTGGGGCCGAGCGGGACGGTGTCGTCGTCGCTGCCGTGCACCGCCAGCGTCGGCGGCACGTCACGCCGCTCGCGGCACGACGTCGCCAGCGAGCCAGCGACCTCGACGGCGGCACGAACGTCGAGGCTGCCCTCGCAGAGCAGCCGGTAGACCATGAAGCCGCCGGTGCTGTAGCCGAGCAGCGCGACCCGGTCCCGGTCGGCGCCGGCGCGCCGGGCGGCGTCGTCGGTGACGACCCGCAGCGCGGCGACGTCGTCGACCCCGTCCCGGGCCGCCTCACCGCAGCAGGTTCCGGCGTTCCACCCCTCCAGCGCGCTCGCGACGGCGACCGCGAGGCCGTGGTCGCGGAAGGCGTCGAGGCCGAGCTGGGAGTAGGTCTGCTGGACGGTGCGGTTGGCCGCGGGCAGCACGACGAGCAGCCCCGGGTCGCCGAGGCGGGGCACCCGCCGCGCGGGGGCGTAGAGGTAGGCCCGCTGGGCGCCGCCGACGGCCAGCCGGACGACCTGCGGCGGGTCGGCGTCGCCCGCGAGCAGGCCCGCTCCCGACAGCCCGGTGGCGTCGGTGAGACCGGGCAAACCGGGCCGGAGCAGCTGCGGGACGGCGGGCAGCACCGCCGCGACCACCACCAGCCCCGCCAGGGCGACGGCGGGGCGCAGGCGGGACACCGTGACAGGGTGCCTCACGGGAGGCCGCGAGGCGGCCGTCTGGGGCCGCCCGTTCTGGGAAGGTCGTCACCATGTCCACCGATCTCGCTCCCGATCTCGATGCCGTCACCCGCCTGCTCGCCCTGCGGACCTGGGCGGTCGTGGGCCTGTCCGACGACACCTCGCGCGCTGCGCACGGCGTCGCGGCCTTCCTGCAGGCGCACGGCACCCGCATCGTGCCGGTGCACCCGCGCGCCGTCACGGTGCACGGCGAGCAGGGCTACTCGCGCCTGGCCGACGTCCCGTTCCCCGTGGACGTCGTGAACTGCTTCGTGCGCTCCGAGCTCGTGGGCTCCGTCGTGGACGACGCCATCGCCGTGGGTGCATCCGGGATCTGGATGCAGTTGGGCGTGGTGGACGAGGGGGCGGCCTCGCGGGCCCGCGACGCCGGGCTGACCGTGGTCATGGACCGCTGCCCCAAGATCGACTGGGGTCGCTACGCCCCGGCGTGACCCGTGGCTGCGGACTGCCACGCGGGGTCGGCCCAGCGGTGCTCGAGGCCGTCTCCGGACTCCGGCTCACCGCAGTAGGAGCAGGCCACGACCGGGGTGAAGACCGCCCCGCAGGTGTGGGTCGACACCACCGGCGAGACGGCGCCGGCGAGGACGTGCTCGGCACCCCAAGCCCTGAGTAGCAAGAGGATCGGTCGCAGGGCGAGGCCGCTGTCGGTGAGGTGGTACTCGTGTCGCAAGGGTCGCTCGCTGTAGGGGACGCGACGCACCAGGCCAGCGCCGACCAGCGTCTTCAGCCGCGCCGAGAGCTGGTCGCGAGGAGCGCCCGTGGCCGCCTTCAGCGCGTCGAACCGGTGCGTGCCGTGCATGAGCTCGCGGACCACGAGCAGGGTCCACCGCTCGCCGACGACCTCCAGCGCGTAGGCCGCCGGGTCGGGCCGCGGGCCGGGGTGCGTCATCGCCTCAGGGTACGATAAGTCTGCTTCCTGGACTAGCACATCCAGGAACCGGATGCATATGTTCTCCACCCGCGCTCACCCGCACCCGCACCCGCACCCGCACCCGCACCCTCACGCTCCACCCCAGACCGCTTGTGCGCGACTGTCGGCGCTAGCGGGGGTCCGTAGCGCCGACAGCAGCGCACAAGCGGAGGGGTGACCCGGGGGGTGCGGGGGGGGTGACCGGGGGGTGGGTCAGGCCTGACGGGTCCGCTGCAGTGCCTCGTCCTTGGCGCGGGCCGTCGCGGCCAGGTCGTCCTGGAAGGCCGCCACCCGGGCGAGCAGAGCGGGGTCGGAGGCAGCCAGCACGCGTACGGCGAGCAGGCCGGCGTTGCGGGCGCCGCCGATCGACACGGTCGCGACCGGCACCCCGGCCGGCATCTGGACGATCGAGAGCAGGCTGTCCATGCCGTCGAGATAGGCCAGCGGCACGGGGACGCCGATAACGGGAAGCGGCGTCATCGAGGCGACCATGCCGGGCAGGTGCGCGGCACCGCCGGCCCCGGCGACGACGACCTGCAGGCCACGACCGGCCGCGGAGGCGGCGTAGTCGAGCATCTCCCGAGGCGTGCGGTGCGCCGAGACGACCCGAACCTCGTGGGCGATGTCGAACTCCTCGAGCGCGGTCGCGGCAGCCGACATGACCGGCCAGTCCGAGTCGCTGCCCATGATGATCCCGACGCGCACGCTCATGAGGGCCACTCCCCGGTCCGCAGGTAGGCCGCGCCCTCCTGGGCGCGGCGTCGGGTGTTGGCGAGGTCGCTGCCCAGGGCCGTCACGTGCCCGATCTTGCGCCCTGGCCGGACGTCCTTGCCGTAGAGGTGCACCTTCAGGGCCGGGTCGTGCGCCATCAGCAGGTGCATCCGGCGGTCGAGTTCGCCGACGTCGTCGGACAGCGCGCCGCCGAGGACGTTGCCCATGACGACCCAAGGGGCGGTGAGGCCGGTCGCGCCGAGCGGGTAGTCGAGGACCGCCCGCAGGTGCTGCTCGAACTGCGAGGTCCTGGCCCCCTCGATGGTCCAGTGCGCGCTGTTGTGCGGGCGCATCGCCAGCTCGTTGACCAGCAGCCCGCCCGCGGTCTCGAACAGCTCGACCGCGAGCACGCCGACGACCCCGAGCGCGTCGGCGAGGTGCAGCGCGAGGGCCTGGGCCTCGAGCGCGAGCACCTCGGGCAGGTGGGGGGCGGGGGCGACGACCTCGACGCAGATGCCGTCGGACTGCACGGTCTCGACGACCGGCCAGGCGGCGGCCTGGCCGTAGGGCGAGCGCGCGACCACAGCGGCCAGCTCGCGCTGCAGGGCGACGTGCTCCTCGGCGACGAGCCGGACCCCGCTCGCCAGCACAGGGGCGGCGTCCTCGACGGAGGCGACCACCCACACGCCCTTCCCGTCGTACCCCCCGGTGGCGGCCTTGAGGACCACGGGCCAGCCGTGGGCGGCACCGAAGGCCTCCAGCTCGTCCGCGGTCGTCACGGCCGCGAAGGCGGGCACCGGGACGCCGAGGGCCAGCAGCCGCTCGCGCATGACCTGCTTGTCCTGGGCATGCAGCAGGGCCGCGCTGCCGGGCAGCACCGTGTGACCGGCCTGCTCGAGGGCGGCGATCAGCTCGCCGGGGACGTGCTCGTGGTCGAAGGTCACGACCTCGCACTGCTCGGCGAAGGCCGTCAGGTCGGCCAGCGAGGTGTGCTCCCCGAGCGAGACGCCCTGCGCGACGAGGGCGGCGCTGTCGTGGGTGGCGTCGGCGAGCACGCGCAGCGACAGTCCCAGGGAGATGGCGGCCTGGTGCGTCATGCGGGACAGCTGCCCGCCGCCGACCATGCCGACCACAGGAAGGCCCATGGCCGCGCGGATCACCACTGCGCCGACGCTAGCCGACGAGCCGGTCGCGCAGCCGCTGCAGGGTCGCGTCGTCGAGCCCCACCGAGTGCGCGAGCCCCAGCGGGCCGCCGTAGCGCTCGTCGACCAGGTCGAGGAAGCGCTCCATCGAGCGCGCCACCGGCACCACGTCGTCCACGGTCGCCTCCGCGAGCGACGCGGCGTAGAGCGGGCTCGACCGCAGCCGTGCCAGCACGCCCTCGATCCGCTCGGCGGAGCGGACGTAGTCGGCGACGACCTCTTCGCGGGTCACGCCGGCGAGCAGCAGCGCCAGGGCGACCACCACCCCCGTGCGGTCCTTGCCTGCCGCGCAGTGCACGAGGACCGGGCCGTCGTCGGCGATCAGGCGCAGCGCCTCCGCGATGCCGTCGGGGGCGTCCTCGACGTAGCCGAGGTAGAAGCCCTCCATGTGGGTCGGGTGCTCGCCCGCGCGGTGCTCGCGCGACGGGACGGCGGCCTGCGCCGCCTCGCCGTCGGGCACCTGCGGGATGAGCGACACCTCGCGGTGGGTCACCCGGCCGGACAGCGGGGTCGGCCCGTGGGCCTCGACCTCGGCCGGGTGCCGCAGGTCGACGACGGTCCGCACGCCCCAGGCCTCGAGCGCGGCGACGTCGGCTGCGGTGAGGTCCTGCAGGTTGTCCGCGCGCAGCAGCGCACGCGGGCGGGTGGTGCGGCCGTCGGTGGTGGTCAGCCCACCCACGTCCCTGACGTTGACGGCACCCTCGAGCTCGAGCCACAGCATGCCGACAGTCTGCCGCCCTAGTCTTGACGCCATGACGGTGGTCCGGTGAGCGCGCTGCGCAGCCTCGAGCAGCGGCTGCGGACGGTGTTCTCGGAGCTCGCCAAGTTCGGGCTCGTCGGCCTGCTCAGCCTCGGCGTGGACCTGCTGGTCTTCAACGTCGTCCTGCACCTGACGGACAAGCCGCTGACGTCGAAGGTCGTGTCGACGGTCATCGCCGCGACCAACGCCTTCTTCCTCAACCGCCACTGGTCGTTCAAGCACCGCGAGCGCACGGGGCTGCGCCGCGAGTACACCCTGTTCGCCGTCCTCAACGCGATCGGGCTGGCCATCTCGCTGGTCTGCCTCGCCGTCTCCCACTACGTGCTGGGCTTCGAGAGCCGGCTCGCCGACAACATCGCCGCCAACGGCGTGGGCCTGGTGCTCGGGACCACCTTCCGCTTCTGGTCCTACCGGCGCTTCGTCTGGATGAAGCACGAGGCGGTCGAGGAGGCGGCGTACGACGGGGACGTCGTCGCCGCGGTCGTCCTCGACCTCGAGGAGCACCCCGCTCCCGCACCGTCCGATACCCACTAGACGGGCGCGGGACGGTGGCTCGGTGACCGTCGAGACCGCGACCCGGTGGCAGCGCCACGCCGGCGGTCTGCCCCGGTCGTTCTGGGTCCTGTGGTGGGGCACGCTGGTCAACCGGCTCGGCGGCTTCGTGCAGCCGCTGCTCGCGCTCTACCTCACCCAGGTGCGCGACGCCTCGGTCACCGAGACCGGCTACGTCCTCACGCTCTTCGGCCTGGGCTGCGCGGTGAGCCAGCCGGTGGGTGGCGCGCTGGCCGACCGGATCGGGCGACGGCGCACCATGGTGCTGGGCCTGCTGTCGAGCGCCGGGTCGCTGCTCGTGCTCGGTGCGGCCCGCTCGCTGCTCGCGATCGCCGTCACGGCCGCCGTCTACGGGCTGTGCCTCGACCTGTTCCGCCCGGCCTCGCGGGCGGCGGTCGTCGACCTCGTGGCACCGGCCGACCTGCCGCGGGCGATGGCGCTGAGCTTCTGGGCCATCAACCTCGGCTTCGCGGTGGCGACCCCGCTGGCGGGCCTGCTCGCCGTACGCGGTTACTGGCTGCTGTTCGTCCTCGACGCCGCGACCTGCGTGGCCTTCGCGCTGCTGCTGCTGCGCGGCGTGCCCGAGACCAAGCCGGCGACGACGGAGCGCAGCGGCAGCACCCGCGACGTCCTGCGCGACCCGCTCATGGTGACGATGTGCGTGGGGACGCTGCTTCAGGCGATCGTCTACCTGCAGGCCTTCCTCACGCTGCCGCTCGCCTTCACCGCCGACGGGCTGTCGACCGCGGCCTACGGCTCGGTGCTGGGGGTCAACGGGCTGCTCATCATCGTCCTGCAGCCGCTGCTGCTCGGCGTGCTCGCCGGGCGCGCGGACCGGCTGCTGCTGTGGGCCGGTGTCCTGCAGGGCATCGGCTTCGGGGCGACGGCGCTGGCCGACGACCTCGTCGGCCACCTCGCGGCCCTCACCGTCTGGACCATCGGCGAGGTCCTCGCCGCCGGCGTTCTCGGCGCGCTCGTCGGCCAGCTCGCACCGACCCACCTGCGCGGTCGATACATGGGCGTGCACGGGCTGTCGTACGGCGTTGCCGGCCTGGTCGCACCGCTGCTCGGCACCCAGGTCCTCGCGCGCGCCGGTGAGGGCTGGCTGTGGGGCGGTGCGCTCGTGCTGTGCGTCGCCTCAGGGGTGCTGCTGGCGCGGGTCAGCCGGGCCGTGGCGGAGCGCCTGCCTCAGGCCTGACCCAGCGCGTCGAGGGCACCGGCGATGGCCGGGTCGGCCGGGTCGACGAGCGGGCGGAACCGCGCGACGACCTCACCCGCCGGAGACAGCAGCCACTTCTCGAAGTTCCACTGCACGTCGCCGGCCGCGCCCTCGGTGTCGGGGAAGGCAGTGAGCTCGTCGAAGAGCGGGTGCCGCTCGTCGCCGTTGACGTCGACCTTGGCGAGCAAGGGGAAGGTCACGCCGTAGGTGGTCGAGCAGAACTCCTGGATCTCCTCGGCGCTGCCCGGCTCCTGGCCCTTGAACTGGTTGCACGGGACCCCGACGACCACGACGTCGGAGCGCTGCTCGTGCAGCGCCTCGAGGCCGGTGTACTGCGAGGTGAGGCCGCACTTGGAGGCGACGTTGACGACGAGCGCGGCCTTGCCGCCAGTCAGCTCCCCGAGGGTCGTCTTCTCGCCGGACAGCGTCTCGAGGGGCAGGTCGAACAGGGTCACGGTCGCTCCGGGGGGGTCAGGTGTCAGGTGTGCCGACGGACACGGTAGGGCGCAAGGGCGCGGTAGCCGCGCACCGGGCGCCGGTGCAGCCGCTGGAGCGCGTAGGCGGGCGAGCTCGCGAGCGCGTCGGCGACCTGGCCGTCGACGAGCACGGTGCCCGGGCGCGCCTCGTCGGTGAGGCGGCTCGCGAGGTTGACCGGCTCGCCGAAGACGTCGCCGAGGCGCTGCAGCAGCGGGCCGACAGCGACCCCTGCCCGCACCTCCGGCACGGTGTCGTCGTCGGCGCGCGCGTCGACGGCGAGCAGCGCCACCTCGACCGCCGACGCGACGTCGTCGCAGACGAAGAGCACCGCGTCTCCGAGGGTCTTCACGACCCGGCCGCCGTGCGCAGTCACCCGCACCGAGGTCTCGCTCTCGAAGCGCTCGAGCAGCTGCTCAAGCTCGCCAGTGCCGATCTGGCGCGAGGTGCGCGTGAAGCCGACGAGGTCGATGAAGCCGACGGCGAGCTCCGGGGCGCCGTCGGCCTGCAGCGACGCGAAGGCCCGCTCGGTCGCGGCGGCGAACTGCCGCCGCCAGACGTGCACGACCAGCGCCTCCAGCCGCGGCAGGACCTCGGTCGACGCGGCGACCACCGTGGCGCTGGCCTGCTCGGTCGTGAGGTCGACCGCCTGCTGGCGCAGCACCTGCACCTGCGCCTCCGCCAGCCGCGACAGGCCCTGGCCCATCGCACGGGCGAGCACGAGCAGCGTGCCCTCGGCCACGATGCCGCTGTCGCGCAGGGCCAGGGCGTGGCGTAGTGCGTCGGCGTCGCGGCGGGTGAAGGCCTTCTCCCCCGGCGGCACCTCAGCAAAGCCCATCGCCACCCAGAAGGCCCTGGCCTCCTGCTCGGGGATCCCGGCCAGGGCCGACACCTCGTCGCGGTCGAGCTCGACGGGTGCACCCAGCAGCGCGGCCTCGAGGTCCTCGGGTCCTTCCACAGTGCCGACCCTAGGCCCGCGGCGTACCGTCGGCGTCGTGACGCTCTCCGTGCGGCAGAAGGGCTACCTCGCCGTACGCGGGGGCGCCGCCACGGTCTTCGTGGGCGCCGCGGCGCTGGGCCCCCGGGGAGCCACGACGGGCATGGTCTGCCTGGGCGCGGGGCTCGTGGGGGCGCTCAGCTGCATCGGCACCAACGCCGGCGGCCCCGGCGAGCAGGCCGGCGCGTGGGCGGAGCAGCGGCGGGTCCAGCGCTTCCGGGCACCGCAGGGCGACTGGCCGCCCTACCCCCAGGACGAGCAACCCGGCTAGTGGTCGGGGTGGCCGCCGGACAGGCGGTCATCGGTCGACTCGACGAGCTCGTAGACAGTGCGCTGCACGTCCTCGACGTGCGGGACGTCGGACAGCGTCACCTGACCGCGCTCGCCGGCGGACTCGATGACCAGCGTGCCGCAGCGCAGCACCCGCTCGATGACGGTGTGGCTGAAGGTGATGTCGTTGATCCGCGAGAGCGGGACGTCGCGGCCCTGCCGGGCGAGGATCCCCGTGCGCACCAGGACCCGGCGGTCCGTGACGACGAAGTGGGTGGTGCGCCAGCGCAGGAACGGCACCAGCGCCCACAGCACGACCACGACCAGGGCGACGACGACGATGAAGCCGCGCGCCCACACGTCGTACTGGTAGTCGGGGGTCGCGGCGATCCCGAACCCCGCCCCTGCGCAGGTCGCGAGCAGCACGACGACGGGCGCGACGAGCGCCTTCCAGTGCGGGTGCAGGTCCAGCACGATCGACTCGTCCTCGGCCAGGCCCTTCGGTGAGTACGCCATGGGGCGATCCTGTCGCACGACCCTGTGAACCGTCAGCCCCTGCCGCGCGTCATGCTCGTGTCGTCGTCACGCCGAGGAGGCACCCATGACCGCCACCCGCACCCCCCTGACCGCGTTCGCCTTCGCCGCCGCCCTGCTGACGGGGCTGACCGGCTGCGGTGACGACGCGACCGTGGCCGGCCCGTCGCCGTCCCCCACGGTCTCCGAGAGCCCGGAGCCGACCGCGACGCCGACACTCGAGCCGACCGCGACCCCGACGTCGGAGCCGAGCACTCCCGCGCCGGCCACCCGGGCCGTCGCCGTCTACTACCTCTCGGAGTCCGAGGCTCGGCTCTACCGCGAGTTCCACCGCCGCCCGGTGACCGACGCCGTCGTGCGCGACGCCGTGACCGCGATGCTCACGACGCCGGCCCAGGACGGCAGCTACACCAGCCTCTGGCCCAAGGGCACCCGCGTGCTCGGTGTCCGCAAGGACGGCACGACGCTGGTCGTCGACCTGTCCGAGGAGGCGAAGACGATGTCGGCCGGCGCGGCCTTCGAGGGCGCGAGCCTGCAGCAGCTGGTGTGGACCGCGACCGCCGCCGACCCGACGGCCAAGGCCGTCCAGCTCCTCGTCGAGGGGCGCAAGGTCGAGAGCCTCGCCGGGCACGTCGACAGCTCCGAGCCGATGCCGCGCGGCGAGGCGGCCTACGAGCTCGGGCCGGTGTGGGTCCTCACCCCGACCGAGGGCGGCACCCTGCGCCGCGGCGCGACCTTCGGCGGCGAGGCCAGCGTCTTCGAGGCGACCGTCTCCTGGCAGCTCGTGCAGGCCGGCACCGTCGTCAAGGAGGGCTTCGCCACCGCCTCCACCGGCGCACCCGGTCGCGGCAGCTGGAGCGCGGTCGCCGACGTGCCCCCAGGCGACTACCTGCTGCGGGCCTTCGAGAGCTCGGCCGAGGACGGCCGCGAGACCTTCGTCGACGACAAGCGCATCACGGTCGTCTGACGTGCACGACGTCGCCGGCGCTGTGGGCGACGCCGGCGACGACGAGCCGCCCGAGGTCGTCCACCTGCTCGGCCACACCGGTGCCGCTGTCACCGTCGGGCCGCTCCACCCGCACCTCGGTCCCGAGCGTCGAGCACAGGGCGCGGTACGCCGAGAAGGCGGCCGCGCGGTCGTCGCGCAGCAGGGCGAGCACGTCGGTCAGCGAGCGCAGGACCGCCCGCAGCAGGGTGTCGCGGTCGAGCACCTCCGCCCCCTCGAGCTGCAGCGACGTGGCCTGCTCGTGCGGCAGCTCCTCGGCCCGGGTCGTGACGTTGAGGCCGATGCCGACCACGACGGCGCCCTCGACCGGCACCTCCGCGAGCAGGCCGCAGAGCTTGCGCCCGTCGACCAGCACGTCGTTGGGCCACTTGAGGACAGCGTCGACACCGGTGTGCTCCCGCAACGCCCGCGCGACCGCGACCCCGCTGAGCAGCGGCACCCAGGGGAGGTCGACCGGCGGCAGACCAGGCCGCAGCAGCGCCGAGAAGGTGAGGCCGGCGCGCGGCGGCGAGACCCACGTCCGGTCGAGGCGGCCGCGCCCGGCCGTCTGGGACTCGGCGACGACGACGAGGCCCTGCGGCGTACCCGCTCTGGCCCTGTCCCCCACCACCGCGTTGGTCGAGCCGGTCTCGGCGAGCACCTCCACCTGCCAGCCGTCGGGCTCCAGGGCGCGGGTGAGCACGGAGGCGGAGAGCGGGGGGCGGTCGAGGTCTCCGTACACCCCGTCATCCTCGCGCACGCGGCTCGGTAGCCTGCGCGTGTGACCGCTGAGCCGCTGGAGACGCCCGAGGGCGCTCCCGACGTCCACACGACCGCCGGCAAGCTGGCCGAGCTGCGCCGCCGCAACGACGCCGCGCTGCATGCCGGGAGCGAGGCCGCGCTCGAGAAGCGCCGCGCCGCCGGCAAGCGCACCGCGCGCGAGCGCATCGAGGCCTTCCTGGATCCCGACTCCTTCACCGAGACCGACGCGCTCGCGCGCCACCGCGCCCGCGACTTCGGGCTGGAGAAGAACCGCCCGACCGGCGACGGCGTCATCACCGGCTTCGGCACGGTCGACGGCCGGCCGGTCGCGGTCTTCAGCCAGGACGCGACCGTCTTCGGCGGGGCGCTGGGCGAGGTCTACGGCGAGAAGATCGTCAAGGTCATGGACCTCGCGCTGAAGACCGGCATCCCGGTTGTCGGCATCAACGAGGGGTCGGGTGCCCGGATCCAGGAGGGGATCATGGGCCTGGCGCTGTACGGCGACATCTTCTACCGCAACGTCATGGCCTCCGGTGTCGTCCCGCAGATCTCGCTGATCCTCGGCAACTGCGCAGGCGGCCACGTCTACAGCCCCGCCCTCACCGACTTCAACCTCATGGTCGACGGCTCGTCCGCGATGATGATCACCGGTCCCGACGTCATCAAGACGGTCACCGGCGAGGACATCACCATCGAGGACCTCGGCGGTGCGCGCGCCCACAACTCCAAGTCCGGCGTCGCGCACTTCATGAGCCACGACGAGGAGGAGGCGCTCGAGCTCGCGAAGGCGCTGCTGTCCTACCTACCGTCCAACAACCTGTCCGAGCCGCCGGTCTACAACGGGGTCGACGCGCTGGGGGAGGAGCTCGACCTCGAGCTCGACACCTTCATCCCGGACAGCAACAACGCGCCCTACGACATGCACCGCGTCATCGAGCACGTCCTCGACGACGGCGAGTTCCTCGAGGTGCAGGAGCTGTGGGCGCAGAGCATCACGGTCGGCTTCGGCCGCGTCGAGGGCCGCAGCGTCGGTGTCGTCGGCAACAACCCGATGCACTTCGCCGGCACCCTTGACATCGACGCCTCCGAGAAGGCCGCGCGCTTCGTGCGCACCTGCGACGCCTTCGGGATCCCGATCCTCACCTTCTGCGACGTGCCGGGCTTCCTCCCGGGCGTCGGCCAGGAGCACGCCGGCATCATCCGGCGCGGCGCCAAGCTGCTCTACGCCTACTCCGAGGCGACCGTCCCGAAGGTCACCGTCATCACCCGCAAGGCCTACGGCGGCGCCTACGTCGTCATGGGCTCCAAGCACCTCGGCGCCGACGTCAACCTCGCCTGGCCGACCGCGCAGGTCGCGGTCGTCGGCGCGCAGGGCGCGGTCAACATCATCCGCCGCAAGGAGATCGCGGCGTCGGAAGACCCCGACGCGACCCGCGCGGAGTTCATCCAGCAGTACGAGGACACCTTCGCGACGCCCTACATCGCGGCCGAACGCGGCTTCGTCGACGCCGTCATCGAGCCCTCACAGACCCGCCGCGAGGTCGCGAAGGCGCTGCGCGTGCTGCGCGGGAAGCGCCAGTCGCTGCCGCCGAAGAAGCACGGGAACATCCCGCTGTGACCGATCCCGTGCCCTCCCCCCTGCTGCGGGTCGTGCGCGGGGCTCCGTCCCCGGAGGAGCTCGCGGCGCTCATCGCGGTCGTGTCGTCACGCGGCGGCGCGGTCGAGGACGAGCCCGCGTCGACCTCGCGCTGGGCCTCCAGGGAGTCGCTGCTGCGCCACCCGCTGCCCCACGGCCCGGGCGCCTGGAGGGCGTCCGGTCTGCCGGGCTGAGTCAGACCTGCCGGGAGCAGGCGGGCTGGTCCGTTCTGCTCGACGACCTTCCGGGCGCTGAGGGGCGTTCGGTGCGTCCTGCTCTCGTGGTTTCTCAACCACCGGCGGGATCGGCCCGACCTCCGAGGTATGACTCGCGCCAGGACCGTCGCCGTCGCGTTCGCCGCCACCGCCCTCGCCGTGGGGGCCTGGGCCGTGCCGGCCTCGGCAGCCTCGGGCACGTTGTCCGGTACCGCCTTCCTCGACGCCGACCGCGACGCAGCGCTGGACGCCGGCGAGTCGCTGCGCTCGGGCGACAAGGTCTACCTCTACGCCACGGACGGGACCTACCTGCGCAACGCGGTCACCGACAGCGCCGGCCGCTACGTGTTCGCCGACCTGCCGGGTGGCAGCTATCGGGTCGCCTACGCACCTACCTCGTGGTGGGGGCTGCGCGCGGACCTGGTGAGCACCACGGCCGACCTGCGCGCCTCCCGGCAGGTCGTCGTGGACGGCCCCACCACCGCCGACTTCGGCTGGCGCCCCATCGTCCGGTCGACCACGGCGGGGTCGCCCATCAGCGCCTTCACCGGCCCCGAAGGCCTGCGGGTCGAGAGCTACGACGACGTCGTCACCGCCCGCGAGCTCTACGACGCGATCCTGCGCGGGTCTGCGGGCGCGGTGGGTGCCGAGGCCGCGACGACGGTGGTCCGCTTCGACCTCGCGTCGTCCAGCACGACGTCGACCTCGATCGGCTCCAGCGGCGGGCGCTACACGAGCTTCCGCGCCACGGTGGGCGTCACCTGGCTGTCGTGGCTCGACGGAGGGGACACGACGCTCTCGCACGAGTACGGCCACGCCTGGTCGCTCTACCGGGCCCATCTCGTGCAGCAGGACCCGACTCTCGCGGGCTACCTGGACGCGCGCGGCCTCACCGGCGACCCCCGTCTGGGCAGCGACGCGTGGAGCCCTCGAGAGCTCGTGGCCGAGGACTACCGCCAGCTGCTCGGATCCCCGACAGCCGCGGCGGCGCCCCAGTCCAACCGCGACCTGCCCCCGGCCGCGTCGGTCCCCGGGCTGCGGGACTACCTCGTGGGCGCGTTCAGCACGGGCACGGTGGCGGTGGAGCCCACCGCCTCCCCGTCAGCGACTCCCTCCCCCGCTCCGTCGACCAGCCCGTCGGCGAGTCCTTCCCCGACGGCCACTGCGTCGGTCACGTCGCCCACGCCGACGTCGGGCAAGAAGTGCCGCCGCTGCTGATCCCGCACGACGCGGCCCGGGGCGACCACTCGGACGCCCCGGGCCGGTCGACCCCTACTGGTGGCTCGGGATGTCGACGCTCACCGTCGGGTCGGACGTGTGTGACAGACCGCTGGTCCCAGGCAGGCCGCACAACTGCGCCCCGGTGACGCCGCTCGGCAGGTCGCCGGTCACGGCGGTGGTGACGTCGTCCGTGCTGCCGGGACCGGTGGACGCCGTCCCGGCGACGAGGGTCGCCGTGCCCTGGTGGCAGACCAACACGATCACCTTGTGGAGCTGGGTGTTGGTGAACTCCAGGTTGGTCGTCTGGCCGGCTGATGTCGTCCCCAGCCCGACTGTGACGCACCGCGGCGCTGCTACGGCGTAACCGCTCCGGCCCAAGGTCTCGACGACGCAGTAGGAGCCCAGCGGCACGCTCGCGAAGCTGGTCGTGCCGTCCGCACCCGTGAGTTGCTGGGCGATGCCGAGGGTCGTCTCTGTCGTCTCCCACGTGCCGCTCGTGTCGGCGTCGACGTAGAGCGTGAAGCCGATGCCGGCCATCGCGCCGCCGTCATCGTCGCTCTTCGAGACGTTGATCGTGCCGGGCGCGGGGTTGTCCGTGACCTCGAGGTTCTCCCCCCAGTCGACGGTGCCCTCACCGGCCGCCTCCTGGGCGTCGGCGATCCGGGTCGCGCAGTCGTCGCCAGCGGTCACCGTCGCGGTGCCGTCACTGGCGGTCGAGTAGCCGGCGGGTGGCGTGGTCTCGCTGATCGTGTAGCTGCCCGGGACCAGGTCGTCGACGCAGTGCACCCCGGCCACGCTCGTGGCCGCCACGGTCCCGGTCACGGTGGCGTCGTCGTCCGACGTGTAGCTGAACGCCGCCCCGCCGAGCAGCGCGCCCGCCGGGTCGACCTTCGTGACGAGCAGCGAGCCGAGCAGCCGCTCGTTGGCCACCGTCACGGCAGGTGGTGTCGTGGCGGTCACCGTGCTGCACGCACCGGCGTTGCTCGCCTCGGTCGGGGTGAACGACGGGATGGCGTCGTCGCCGTCGTAGCCGCCGGGCGTGGTCGACTCCGTGATCGAGTACGCCGTGCCGTAGAAGAGCTTGTCGATGCAGAAGCGACCTCCACCCAGGTCCGTCATCTGGGTCGTCCCGGCCTGGTTGGCCGGGGAGATCGTGAAGGCCGCGCCGTCCAGCGGGTCGGTGCCGTCGGTCTTCAGCAGCACCAGCCGGCCGCAGTTCGAGATGTCGACACCCGCAGGTCGCACGAAGTCCTTGACCGCCGAGGTGAAGGAGTCCGACGACCGGCTCTTGAGGTAGGCCGACCCGAGCGAGCTGCAGGACCCGGCCACGAAGATCTCCGAGAGGTCGATCGAGGCCTCGCCGAAGGTCCGCGCGCTGTAGGTCCGACCGGTCAGCGTCGAGGTCACGGCGTCCGAGTTGATGGACCCGAGGGCCTTGTCGGCGGCGAGCGAGTCCGCGACCCACTGCGAGCCGTCCCACTTCTTCAGCCCGATGGAGGCTGTGGTGCCGCCGCGAGCGAGGTCGTAGGTGATGAGGAGGTCGTTGGTGCTCCGCGTCGGCGTCACGCCGTTGGCCGAGCAGTCGTCGCGGTTCTTGCCGGATGCGACCGTCGGACAGGTCTTCGCGTTGAGCTCGAAGTCCATGTTCGTCGTCCCGCTCGGCTCCTGGACCCGCGACCAGAACAGGTGCAGGAACTGCCCGTCGGCGTTGCGCTCGACCCACGAGCCGAACTCGAGCAGGTCGCTCTTGTTGGGCGGGATGGAGCCCGCGACGACGGAGGGGACCGGGGTGTCCTCCTTCGTGCCGTTGCCGAAGCTGTCGTCGCCAGAGCCAGACGGCTGGTCGACCTGCACCAACGCCGTGGAGGCGTTGGCGGCCGTCCCCTGGAAGGTGTTCAGGCTGTTCCAGTCCTTCGTGCCCCAGGGCGTCGTGTTGGTCGGCGCCGGCCCCGTCGTCTCCACGACCGCGTTGCCGTCCTTGCTCTGGAACTGGCTGCCCGTGAGGCCCCACTCGTTGGCGACCGCGGCGCCCGAGGTGCCCACTGCGGCCCCGGCTAGCACCAGGCCCGCGAGTGCGGGTGGCAGTCCGACGCGGCTGCGCCACGACGCCCGGGCGCGGGACGGGTTCTGGCTCATGACGGCTCCTTCGCCGTAGCCGGGCAGTGACCGATGGCGCGGGAAAGGCTCGTCCCGAGGACTCGCAGCCGCCATGGCCCGACCGGGCTGTGTCGGTCGGTGACCCTCCGTGACAAGGGCCAGCGGGGCGTCCGGTTCCGCCGGAGCGAGGGCTTCTGGGGTGACCCGGAGTGACCAGCCCGTCAGCGCGCTCCACCTGCTCGCTAGGCTCGCGAGACCGGTACGACGAGGGAGTCACGTGCGCAAGGTCCTGATCGCCAACCGCGGCGAGATCGCCGTCCGTGTCGCGCGCGCCTGCAAGGACGCCGGCCTGACCTCGGTCGCCGTCTACGCCGAGCCCGATCTCGACGCGCTGCACGTGCGCGTCGCCGACGAGGCCTACGCCCTCGGCGGCACGACGCCGGGTGACTCCTACCTGCGCATCGACAAGGTGCTCAAGGCGCTGGCCGACTCCGGCGCCGACGCGGTGCACCCCGGCTACGGCTTCCTGTCGGAAAACGCCGAGTTCGCCCAGGCCGTCATCGACGCCGGCGCGACCTGGATCGGGCCGTCCCCCGCCGCGATCGCGGCGCTCGGCGACAAGACCACGGCGCGCCACATCGCGCTGAAGATCGGTGCGCCTCTCGTGCCCGGCACCGCCGACCCCGTCAAGGGCGTCGAGGAGGTGCTCGCCTTCGTGGAGGAGCACGGCCTGCCGGTCGCCATCAAGGCGGCCTTCGGTGGTGGCGGTCGCGGGCTGAAGATCGCCCGCACCAAGGAGGAGGTGCCGGAGCTCTACGAGTCGGCCGTGCGCGAGGCGGTCGCCGCCTTCGGTCGCGGCGAGTGCTTCGTGGAGCGCTACCTCGACAAGCCCCGCCACGTCGAGACCCAGGTGCTGGCCGACACCCACGGCAACGTCGTGGTCGTCAGCACGCGTGACTGCTCGCTGCAGCGCCGCTACCAGAAGGTCGTCGAGGAGGCCCCCGCGCCGTTCCTGTCCCAGGAGCAGGTCGACCAGCTCTACAAGGCGTCCAAGGACATCATCCGCGAGGCCGACTACGTCGGTGCC
This sequence comes from Mycobacteriales bacterium, assembly GCA_030697205.1. Classification (NCBI taxonomy): domain Bacteria; kingdom Bacillati; phylum Actinomycetota; class Actinomycetes; order Mycobacteriales; species Mycobacteriales bacterium. The sequence goes on along the minus strand of JAUYQP010000006.1, from coordinate 55,598 downwards.
GGCACCTGCGAGTTCCTCGTCGGCGCCGACGGCCTGATCAGCTTCCTCGAGGTCAACACCCGCCTGCAGGTCGAGCACCCCGTCACCGAGGAGGTCACCGGGGTCGACCTGGTCCGGTGGCAGTTCCGCATCGCGCAGGGCGAGGCGCTCGACATCACCGACCCGGTCGCCCGCGGCCACTCCTTCGAGTTCCGCATCAACGGCGAGGACCCGGGTCGCGGCTTCCTGCCCGCCCCCGGCACCGTCACGACCTTCGTCGCGCCCTCGGGCCCCGGAGTCCGCGTCGACAGCGGCGTCGGCTCCGGCGACGTCATCGGTGGCGCCTTCGACTCGCTGCTCGCCAAGCTCATCGTCACCGGTGCGACCCGCGAGGAGGCGCTGCAGCGCTCCGCCCGGGCGCTCGACGAGCTCGTCGTCGACGGCATGGCCACCCTCATCCCGTTCCACCGCAAGGTGGTCCGGGACCCGGCCTTCACCTCCGAGCCCTTCACTGTCCACAACCGCTGGATCGAGACCGAGTTCGACAACGACCTCGAGCCCTTCGGCGCCGCCGCCGGCGCGGACGACGCCGCAGAGCCCCGCGAGACCGTCGTCGTCGAGGTCGGCGGCAAGCGCCTCGAGGTGTCCCTGCCGGCCGGTCTCGGTGCCTCAGCAGGCCCCGCCAAGAAGGGCCCCGCCAAGCGCGCCGCCGGTGGCCGCAAGGCCGGCGCCGCCGCGTCGGGCGACTCCCTCACCTCACCGATGCAGGGCACCATCGTCAAGGTCGCCGTCGAGGACGGCGCGACCGTCGAGGCCGGTGACCTCATCGTCGTGCTCGAGGCGATGAAGATGGAGCAGCCCCTCAACGCCCACAAGGCCGGCACCGTGACCGGCCTGTCCGCCGCCGTCGGCGAGGTCGTCACCGCCGGCTCAACCCTCTGCGACATCAAGGACTGAGATGATCACCATCGTTGGGCGATGGTGATCATCTCGCGACGACACGCCGCGACGTCTCGCGACACGATCAGACACCTCAGACGGGTACGACGCAGCGCGTCCGCCGGTCCGGGTCTCGCACGGACCCCCCGCCGCCGCCTGCCTGCTGGCGGCCGCGCGGTCGGCGTACCTCTCCTGCTCAGCGGTGGGTGATCGTCTCGCGACGACACGCCGTTGCCCCACGCGAGATGATCACCATCACGCAACGATGGTGATCATCTCGTGTCACCCCCCGTGCAGCATCAGCTGGCGCGCTGACTCCGTCAGTGACCCGGACAGGGACGGGTAGATCGAGAAGGTGTGGGCCACCTGGTCCACCGTCAGCCCGTTCTGCACGGCGAGCGCGATCGACAGGATCAGCTCGCTGGCGTGCGGCGCGACGACGACCCCGCCCAGCACCGATCCGGACCCGGGCCGGCAGAACAGCTTCACGAATCCGTCGGTGATGCCCTCCATCTTGGCGCGCGCGTTGGTCGCGAGCGGCAGCTTGAGGACGTGGGCGGTCAGCACCCCTGAGTCGACCTGCTGCTGGGTCACCCCGACCGAGGCGACCTCAGGGTCGGTGAAGACGTTGGACGACACCGACCACAGGGTGAGCGGTGCGACGGCCTCGCCGAGGGCGTGCCACATCGCGATGCGCCCCTGCATGGCGGCGACGGAGGCGAGCATGAGCACGCCGGTGCAGTCGCCCGCGGCGTAGACGCCCGGGGCGGTCGTGCGCGACACCCGGTCGACCTTGACGAAGCCGCCCTCGTCGAGGGTCACCCCGGCCTCCTCGAGCCCCATGCCGGCGGTGTTGGGCACCGAGCCGACGGTCATGAGGACGTGCGATCCCTCGACGACCGTGCCGTCGGTGAGCGTGACGACCACACCGTCACCGACCCGCGCGACGGATGCGGCCCGCCCTCGCTGGATGTGCATGCCCCGCCGGGTGAAGACCTGCTGGAGCAGCTCGGCGGCGTCAGCGTCCTCCGACGGCAGCACCCGCTCGCGCGAGGACACCAGCGTCACCTGGCACCCCATCGCGAGGTAGGCCGCCGCGAACTCCGCGCCGGTGACACCCGACCCGACGACGACCAGGTGCGACGGCAGCTCGGGCAGGTCGTAGAGCTGGCGCCAGTCGAGGATGCGCTCACCGTCGGGCTCGGCCCCGGGCAGCACCCGCGGGTGGGCCCCCACCGCCAGCAGGACCACGTCGGCCGCGACGACCTCGCCGTCGACCGACACCTGTCCCGGCCCGTCGAGCCGGGCCGCGCCGGACAGCACGCGGACGCCCTCGCGGACGAGGCGCGCGGAGATGTCGGCCGACTGCGCGAGCGCGAGCGCCTTGACCCGGGCGTGCACCTCGCCGACAGCCACCCCGACGGTGCCGGTCGCGTGGACCCCGACCCGGTCGGCCTGCGACAGCTCGGTCATGGCGTCGCTGGTGGCGATGAGGGTCTTGCTGGGGACGCAGTCGGCGAGCACGCACATGCCCCCGACGCCGTCGCGCTCGACGAGCGTCACCTCCGCCCCGAGCTGGACGGCGACGAGCGCCGCCTCGTAGCCGGCGGGGCCTCCTCCGATGATGGCGATGCGGGTCACACGCCCATCCTTGCCGATCGTCCCCGGCAGCACGCCCCCGCGTCGGTAGTCTCCGCTCCATGGCGCTCTACGCGGCGTACGGCAGCAACCTCGACCCGGACCAGATGCACGAGCGCTGCCCGCACTCCCCCGTCGTCGGCACCGGCTGGCTCGAGGGCTGGCGGCTGACCTTCGGCGCGGAGGACCTCGGCTGGGAGGGCTCGCTCGCGACCATCGTCGAGGCGCCGGGCCAGCACGTCTTCGTCGGCCTCTACGACGTCACCCGCGACGACGAGCGCGGCCTCGACTCGTGGGAGGGCGCGGACAGCGGCCTCTACCGCAAGATCCGGCTGCGGGTGCACACCCTCGACGGCGACAAGCTCGCCTGGGTCTACGTCCTCGACGGCTACGAGGGCGGCCTGCCCTCCGCGCGCTACCTCGGGGTGCTGGCCGCCGGCGCCGAGGCAGCAGGCGCTCCCGACGACTACGTCGCCGAGCTCCGGTCGCGGGCCTGCCGCTCCGTGGGTCTCTGAGGCGTACGACGCACAGCGCCCGTCAGCGGGCCGGCTCGACAGCGAGGACCGGCGCGTCCGCGGCCAGGGCGCGACGACGCCGGCCCTCCTCGGTGACGACGACCGCCACCGCGACGAGCGTGACCAGACCACCGAGCGCGGTCGTGCCGGTCACCTGCTCCCCCACGAACAGCGCGCCGAGGCCGACCGCGACGACCGGGTTGACGTAGGCGTAGGTCGCGACCTGGCTGACCGGGGCGTTGCCGAGCAGCCAGGTGTAGGCGCTGAAGGCGACGACCGAGCCGAAGACGACCAAATAGGCCAGGCCCCACCACGACTGCGCCTCGACCGCCCCGACGTCGAGGCGCTCCCCTGACAGCAGTCCGGCGACGCCGAGGGCGAGCGCGCCGCCGGCCATCTCGACCACGGTGGCGAGCAGCTGGTCCGGGGGAAGCCCGACGCGGGTGGCCGCGAAGGAGCCCACCGCCCACGACAGCGTCCCTCCGACGACGAGCAGCGCGGCCACGACGCTGACGCCGTCGGGGCGGTTGCCGGGGAGCAGCAGCAGGGCGACCCCCGCGAAGCCGATCCCGACCCCCACGAGGGTCAGCGGGGTCGGCCGGTCGCGGGCGAGCAGCCGCAGCACCACGACGAACAACGGCAGCGCCGCGACCAGCAGCGCCGCCAGGCCGGACGGCAGGCCGCGGTCCTCGGCGAGGGTCACGCCGCCGTTGCCGCCCGCGAGCAGCAGCACCCCGATGCCGGCCGCGGTGAGCAGCTGACGGCGGGTGGCCCGGAAGGCCTGCGGCCCGCGGCGGACCAGCAGGAAGACCGCGAGCAGCGGGGCGGCGAGCGCGAAGCGCATCGACGCGGCGAGCAGCGGCGGCATCGTCTCGACGACGTAGACGATCGCGAGGTAGGTCGATCCCCACACGACGTAGACGACCGCGAGCGCAGTCCAGACCCGGAGCGGGGACGCAGTCCCAGGAGGTGGCACACGTCCATCTGAGCAGGTGCGCCCAGTGCTTTGATCGGCGTATGGGGGACATGGCAGGAAAGACGTGCGTCGTGACCGGGGCGAGCGCGGGCATCGGCTCGGCGACCGCTCTCGGCCTGGCCCGGCGGGGCGCGTCCCTGGCGCTGGTCGGTCGCGACACCGCCCGGCTGGAGAAGGTCGCCCAGCAGTGCCGTGACGCCGGCGCGCCCGAGGTCCGGACCTACGTCGCCGACTTCGCCGAGCTCGCCCAGGTGCGCACCCTGGCCGCGTCGCTGCTCGCCGACCACCCGCGCCTCGACGTCCTGGTCAACAACGCCGCCCTCGTCCTGCAGCACCGGGAGGAGACGGTCGACGGCTACGAGAAGGTCTTCGCGGTCAACCACCTCGCGCCGTACCTCTTGACCCGGCTGCTGCAGGACCGGCTCGTCGCGAGCGCCCCGTCACGGGTGGTGGTCGTCGCCTCCGACGCGCACACCTTCGGCGCGCTCGAGCCCGACGACTACATGAGCACCCGCGCCTTCAAGCCGATGAAGGTCTACGGCCGCAGCAAGCTCGCCAACATCCTGTTCACCCGTGAGCTGGCCCGTCGGCTCGACGGCACCGGCGTGACCGTCAACTGCCTGCACCCCGGTTTCGTCTCGACCTCGCTCGCCCGCGACAACAAGATCGGCGTGCTGTTCCTGAAGCTCGCCAAGCCGTTCATCAAGTCCCCGGCCGACGGAGCGGAGACCACGCTTCAGCTGGCCTGCGACCCGGTGGAGGCCCACGGCGAGTACTTCGCCGACGGCAAGCCCCACCGGCTCAAGGACTACGCGAAGGACCCGGTGACGGCCGCGCGGCTGTGGGACGACAGCGCCGCACTGGTCGGCCGCCTGTGACGGACCGCCCGTGACCACGGTCGTCACCGGCTCCGCGAGCGGCATCGGCAGGGCCGTGCGCGCCCGCCTCGAGGCGGCCGGCGAGCAGGTCCTCGGTGTCGACCTGCACGACGCCGAGGTGGTCGCTGACCTGGCCGACCCTGCCGCCCGACGCGCGGCGGTGCTGCAGATCACCCGACTGGCCCCGGTGCTGCGCGGGGCCGTGACGTGCGCCGGGCTGGGACCGCTACCCGACCGCGACCCAGCGCTGCTCGTGTCGCTGAACCACTTCGGGACCGTGGACCTGCTGGCCGGCCTGCGCCCCCTGCTCGCGCCCGGCGCCGCCGTCGTCGCAGTGTCGTCGAACTCCACGACCTGCCAGCCGGGGGTGCCGCAGCGGCTCGTCGACGCGTGCCTTGCCGGCGACGAGGGCGCAGCGCGGGAGGTGGCCCGGGGCATCGCCACGATGGACGGCGTCTACCCGGCGACGAAGACGGCCGTCGCCCACTGGGTCCGCGCGCAGGCGCCTGCCTGGGTGGCCGACGGCGTGCGCCTCAACGCCGTGGCGCCCGGACTGGTCGAGACGGCGATGACGGCCGAGATGCGGGCCGACGGCACGGTCGCGCCCCTGTTGGCGGCGTTCCCGCTGCCCATGGGTCGGGGAGCCACCGCCGACGAGATCGCTGCCGTCGTCACCTGGCTGCTGAGCGACGAGTCCGCCGTGGTCGTGGGCGCCCTGCTGGTCTGCGACGGCGGCACCGACGCGCTGCTGCGCCCGCGGTCCGTGCCACCGCCTTGGGTCCTCTAGGCGGGCACCAGCGTGTCGTCGTCGGCCAGCAGGTCACCGAGGCGCACCAGGCTGCGGGTCGCGCCACCGAGGGAGAGCTCGAGGGACTTCGCCAGCAGGAAGTAGCGGTGCAGCGGGTAGTCGCGGTCGACGCCGACCCCGCCGTGCAGGTGCTGCGCGGTGTGCGCGACCCGCTGACCGCCCTCGGCGGCCCAGTGCTTCGCGACCGCGACCTGAGTGGCCGCGGGCATCGCGTTGTCGAGCCGCCAGGCGGCCTGCAGCATCGTCAGCCGGATCGCGTGGGAGTCGACGTAGCCCTGGCCGGCGCGCTGCGTCACTGCCTGGAACGACGCGATCGACCGCCCGAACTGCTGGCGGTCGGTGACGTAGGTGGCGGTGAGCCGCAGCGCCGCGTCCGAGACGCCGGACTGCACCGCGCACAGCGCCACCGTCGCGCGCTCGACCAGCCACGGCAGGACCTCACCGGGGGCGTCGGCGCCCAGCAGGTCGTCGGCGGTGACGGCCAGCCCGTCGAGCTCGATCAGCGCGAGCGGCGCCGTGGTCGTCGAGGTCTGCCGCTGCGGCGCGAGCCGGTCGCGACCGACCGCAAAGACCGCGGTGGTCCCGTCGGGCAGCGCGGCCGGCAGCAGCACCACGTCGGCGTAGGTGCCCGCGACCACGGCCGTCTTGACGCCGGACAGCACCCAGCCGCCGTCCGTGGCCGCGGCCGTGGTCGCGGGGGTGTAGGGGTCGCCGTGCGGCTCGGAGAGCGCGGCCGTGACGACCGCCTCGCCGGTGACGACCTGCCCCAGGACCTCCTGCTGCGCCGGCGTTCCGAAGCGGGCCAGCGGCAGCGCGCCGAGGGCGAGGGTCAGTGCGGGGACGTCAGCGGCGGTCCGGCCGACCTCCTCGAGCAGCAGGCACAGCTCCAGCAGCCCTAGACCCGCGCCGCCGTGCGCCTCCGGCACCGCGGTGCCGAGCAGCCCGGAGGACGCGAGCGAGGCCCACAGGGCCCGATCCACGCCATCGGGGTCGGCAGCGGAGCGCTCCCGGGTGGTGCGGTCCTCGCGTCCGGCGAGGACCTGCGCTGCGAGGTCGCGGATCGCGACCTGCTCGTCGGACAGCGTCATGTCCATGTGGGTCCCCTACCTCTTGGCCATCGGCATGCCGAGGCCGAACGTCGCGATCAGGTCGCGCTGCAGCTCGTTGGTGCCGCCGCCGAAGGTGAGGATCAGCAGGCTGCGGTAGAGCGCCTCGAGCCGCTGGCCCAGCACCGCGCCGGGCGAGCCCTCCTGCAGCGCGGCCCGCTCCCCGATGACCTCCATGCACAGGCGGAAGACCTCGAGGTAGTGCTCGGTGCCGAAGACCTTGATGGTGGAGGCGTCCGCGATCGGCAGGTCTTCTTCCGCGGCGGCCACCCGCCAGTTGGCGAGGCGCAGGAACTCGAAGCCCGACCACGCGCGCGCGAGGTTGACCCGCACCCACTCCTGGTCGATGACGCGCCGGCCGTCGGGCAGCCGCTCGGCCTTGGCCCAGGCGATCGTCTCGTGCAGGACGTTCTCGGCCATGCCGGGGCTGCACAGCGTGACCCGCTCGTGGTTGAGCTGGTTGGTGATGAGCTGCCAGCCCTTGTCCTGCGCGAGCACGAGGTTGGCCGCCGGGACCCGCACGTCGTCCCACGCGACGGTGCAGATGTTGTGGTCGGACAGCAGCGACATCGGCGTCGCGGTGATGCCTGGGGACTTCATGTCGGCGATGAGGATCGAGATGCCGCGGTGGCGGCTGTCCTCGGCTCCGGTGCGCACCGCGAGCCAGCAGTAGTCCGCGTCGCTCGCCAGGGAGGTCCACAGCTTCGACCCCTGTACGACGTAGTCGTCACCGTCCAAGTGGGCGCGCGTCTTCAGCGACGCGAGGTCGGTGCCGGCCTCCGGCTCGGAGTAGCCGATGCAGAAGTGCAGCTCGCCCCGCAGGATGGCGGGCAGGAAGCGCTCCTTCTGCTCGTCGCTGCCGAAGCTCATGATGGTCGGCGCGACCGAGTTGATGGTGAGCATCGGCACCGGCGCACCGGCCCGCATCGACTCGTCGAAGAAGATGAACTGGTCCACCGGACCGCGACCCTGGCCGCCGTACTCCGTGGGCCAGCCGATGCCGAGCCAGCCATCGGCCCCCATCTGCTTGACGACGGACCGCATCGCCGGGCCGATGCCGTGCGACTCCTTCAGCGCGGCGCGGGTGTCGTCGTCGAGCAGGTCGCGGTAGTAGGCGCGCAGCTCCTTGCGCAGCTGCTCCTGCTCGGCGGTGTAGGCGAGTCTCATCGGGTCCCCACGAGGTCGGCGAGCTGCTTCATGACGGCGGGATCGCTCACGCCGCCGAGGATGAGGGTCGTGACAGGGCTCTGCCGCCACAGCTCGAGGCGCTCGGCGATCCGCTCGATCGGGCCGCACAGCGCGATGCCGTCGCAGAGGTCGTCGGGCACCGCCTTGGCGGCCCCGTCGCGGTCGCCGGCGAGGAAGAGCTCCTGCACCCGCTTGGCCTCCTCCTCGAAGCCGAAGCGCGACACGACGTCGAGGTGGAAGTTCTTGTCCTTGGCGCCCATGCCGCCGATGTAGAACGACATCGTGAGCTTGACCCAGTCCAGCGCTTTCTGGGTGTCGTCGTCGACGACGACCGTGACCGGGCAGGCGATCTCGAAGCCGGGCTTGGCGGTGGCCAGCGCGTCGGCGTAGACCGCCGGGGCGTTCTCGACGTGGAAGAAGATGGGCAGCCAGCCGTCGGCGATCTCGCAGGCCAGCTCGACGTTCTTCGGTCCCTCGGCGCCGAGGTAGACCGGGATCTCCGGGCGCAGCGGACGCATGTTGGCCTTCAGCGGCTTGCCCAGGCCGGTGCCACCCGGGTAGGGCAGCGGGTAGTGCGGGCCGTCGTTGGTCACCGGTCCCTCACGGCGCCAGATGTCGCGGCAGATCTGGACGTACTCCCGGGTGCGGGCCAGCGGCTTCGGGAAGGGCTGGCCGTACCACCCCTCCACGACCTGCGGCCCGCTCACACCGAGACCGAGGTTCATGCGCCCGCCCGACAGCCGGTCGAGCGTCATGGCCGACATCGCGGTCGCCGCGGGGGTGCGGGCCGACAGCTGCACGAGCCCGGTGCAGAGCTGCACCCGCGAGGTGTGGGCGCCGATCCACGACAGCGGGGTGAAGGCATCGCTGCCCCACGACTCGGCCGTCCAGACGGAGTCGAAGCCGAGGTCCTCGGCCTGCTTGGCCGGCCCGATCATGTCCCCCGGCCCCTCACCGGACCAGTAGCCGAACTGGTAGCCGAGCTTCAGGTCCGCCATCAGGTCTCCCGGGGCAGGCCGAGGATGCGCTCCCCGACGACGTTGCGCAGGACCTCGCTGGTGCCGCCTGCGATCGTCAGGCAGCGGGTGTTGAGCATGGTGCGGGCGAGCTGCTTGGCGTCGCCCTCGGTCGTGACGCCCTCGGTGCCGATCAGCTCGAAGCGCAGCTCGGCGGCGTCCTGCTGGTGGCGCATGCCGACCAGCTTGCGGACGCTGGAGGCCGGGCCCGGCTCGGCACCGGACAGCTGCCGCAGCGTCGTGCGGAAGGCCAGCAGCGCCTGACCGTGGGCCTCGCAGACGAGGTGCCCGACCCGGTCCTTCAGCAGCGGGTCCACCGACGGCAGTCGGCCGACGTCGGCGAGCACGTCCTCGACGCCGCGACCGAAGGCCGAGCCGCTGCTCATCGCGACCCGCTCGTTGGCGAGCGTCGTGCGGGCGAGCGGCCAGCCGCGGTCGACCTCGCCCACGACGCAGTCGTCGGGGACGAGCACGTCGTCGAGGAAGACCTCGTTGAAGGCTGCCTCCCCGGTGAGCTCGCGCAGCGGCCGCACGTCGACGCCGGTCGTCTTCATGTCCAGCAGGAAGTAGGTGATGCCCTTGTGTCGCTCGGGGCCCTTGCCGGTGCCGCTGGTGCGGGCCAGCAGGATCGCCCAGTCGGCCTTGTCGGCCATCGAGGTCCAGACCTTCTGGCCGTTGATGCGCCAGCCGCCCTCGACCTTCTCGGCCTTGGTCGTCAGGCCGGCGAGGTCGGAGCCGGCGCCCGGCTCGGAGAACATCTGGCACCACACGACGTCGCCGTGCAGGGTCGGGCGCACGAAGCGCTCCTGCTGCTCCGGGGTGCCGTGGGCGACGATCGTCGGCGCGGCCCAGCCGCCGATGATGAGGTCGTGGCGGCGCACCTTCGCCGCTGCGAACTCCTCGTCGATGACGAGCTGCTCGACGGCGGAGGCATTGCGGCCCCAGGGCGCCGGCCAGTGCGGCACCAGCCAGCCGGCGTCGGCGATCGCGGCCTTGCGCTCGGGGCCGTCGGCGGGCAGCGAGGACAGGAAGCCCCGCAGCTCCTCGCGCAGCGCGGTCTGGTCGTCACCGAGGTCGAGGACGAGCGCGCGCCGGGTGCCGGCCAGCGCCAGGTCCGCCGCGCGGGCCCGCCAGACCGACGGGTCACCGAGCAGGGCCCGCAGCGACAGCGCCCGCTTGAGGACGACGTGGGCGTCGTGCTCCCAGGTGTAGCCGATACCACCGAGCACCTGCAGCGCGGTCTTGGCGTTGGTGACGCCCGCCTCGAGAGCGGTCGCCACCGCGATCGAGGCGGCCAGCGCCTGCTCCGGGCCGGCCTGCTCGTCGAGCGCCCGCGCGGCGTCCCACGTCGCGGCCCGTGCCTGCTCGGCGCGCACGAGCATGTCGGCGCACATGTGCTTGACCGCCTGGAAGGCGCCGATCGGCTTGCCGAACTGCTCGCGGGTGCGGGCGTAGGCGGTCGCCGTGTCGAGCGCCCAGCCGGCGAGGCCGGTCAGCTCGGCGGCGACGAGGACCCCGACGACGGTGCGGACCCGCTCGGTGCCGAGCCCGGCGAGGACCCGGTCGGCGGGGACGGCGACGGCCTCGAGCGAGACCTCGGCGGGTCGGCGGGTGCCGTCGAGCCCCGCGAGAGGGGTGACGGTGAGCGCTCCCGCGTCGACGACGAACCACGTCTCGCCGTCGGGGCCCTCTGCACCGAGGAGGAGCACGTCGGCGAGCGCCCCGCCGAGCACCGGGCGCACCGTGCCGGTGACCGTGACGCCCTCGGCGCTGCTGGTCGCGGTGAGGCTGCCCGTCGACAGCGCCACCGCCCCGGTCAGCGAGCCGTCGGCGAGCCCGGGCAGCAGCTCCTTGCCCGCGGTGCCGCCGACCTGGGCGAGCACGGTGCTGGCGAGGGCGGTCGGCAGCGACGGCCCGTGGGCGAGCTCGCGGGCGAGCTCCTCGATCACGACAGCCAGCTCGAGCACGCCGGCACCCGAGCCGCCGAGCTCCTCGGGCACGTGCAGGCCGAGCAGGCCCTGGTCGGCGAGGCCGGTCCACCACCCGGGCCGCTGCTCCGGTCCCTCGAGCGCGTCGCGCGCACTGTCGCGAAGCCCTGCCCGCTGGGCCCAGCCCCGCACGGCCGCAGCCAGCGCCTCGTGGTCCTCGCTCACACCGATCGCCATGCGCCCTTGCCTCCTGCCAGGTGGTGCGCGGATACTAGAACACGTTGCAGTTGTAGCACCAGCGCAACCTGCGCGGTGAGGGATGTCTCGGTCACCGAACGGGTAGAACCGGTGCTACTTTGCGCCACCTTCTGGAAGGATGTCGTCGTGGTCGGAGCAGTTGCCGGGGCGGGCGCACCCCTCGTCGAGAGCGAGACGTCGGCGCAGCGTGCCCGTCGCGCACGCATCATCCAGGCCACCCTCGCCCTCGCCAGCCGCGGTGGTTACGAAGCCGTGCAGATGCGCGAGGTGGCGGAGCGCAGCGAGGTCGCCCTCGGGACGCTGTACCGCTACTTCCCCTCCAAGGTGCACCTGCTCGTCTCCGCGATGGCCCACGAGCTCGACACGATGAGCAGTCGGATGCAGCGCCGCACCATCCCCGGCGAGACCCCGCGCGACCGCGTCGCCTACGTCCTCGAGCGCACCACCCGTTCGCTGCAGAAGGACCCCAACCTCACCGAGGCGATGATCCGGGCAATGATGGCCGCGGACTCCTCGGTCGCCGGCGAGGTCACCGGGATCCGCTCCAGCATGGGCGATCTCATCACCTCCGCCATGCACCCCGGCGGTGACGTGGCGGACGAGGACCTCGCGCGCAGCGGGATCCTCCAGGACGTCTGGTTCGCCCGTCAGATCGCCTGGCTGGGCGGGCGCATCGACGCCGACCAGGTGTGGGCCGACATCGAGCGGGCGATCGACATCGTGCTGAACTGACGCGGAGGGCCGCGACCCTGTGGGGAGAGCGGCCCTCCGTGCGTCGCGCTGCAGACCTCAGTTGACGGCCGGCTCACCTTGCTTGGTCTTGAGGTTGTAGACCTGGTCCTTGCAGCGCTGGGAGCCCTTGGCCGTCGGCTCGACGCGGACGAACTTGCCGCCCTGCACGCGCGTGATCTTCGTGCAGCTGCCGAGCTGGCGGCCGCCGACGTCCTGCGGGCCGAAGAGCCCGCCGCCGTCGTACCTCTTCACCTTGGCGATCTCGGCGAGCAGCAACTTGCGGGTCGGCTTGGGACCGATGTCCTTCATCTTCTCGACGAACAACCGTGCCGCCCCCCACGAGAACTGGCCGAGGCCGGTCGGGACCGCGCCGGGCTTCACCTGGTTGAGCCACTGCGCGTAGAGCTTCAGCTCCGGATTGATGTCGGTCTCCTCGTTGAGCGACCCTGTGACGGCGACGAACGTGCCCTCGGCCGCGTCACCCGCCTGCTTGATGAAGTCCGGGGTGTAGGCGGTCACCGTCGGCTGGTAGACAGCCGGCTTGTAGTTCTGCCGTTGGAACTCCGTCGCGAACGAGGCGGCCTGCTGGTAAGCGCCGGTGAAGGTGACGTACTCGGCGCCATCGCTCTTCAGCTGCTGGACCACCGGGCCGTAGTTGGTCTCGGTGATGCCCACGGCTGGCGTCGAAATGAAGTCGAACCCGAGCAGCGCCTCGGCGGCCTCGACGTCCTGCTGCACCTGCTGGCGCGTGACCTCGCCGTCGATGTAGATGTAGGCGGCCTTCTTGATCGCGTCCGGGAATCGCTCGGCAGCCCAGCCGAAGGTCCCGAGTGACCGCTTGCCACCGGTGCCGGCCGCGTTGATCGGGAAGGCGTTGGGGACCGCCTTCATCTGCTCCGTGGTGGCGATGCCGCGGATGTCGGCGAGTCCGCAGTCGCGGATGACCGGGGCGCCGCCCTGGTCGAAGGCTGAGATAGATCCCACGCCGGCGAAGGCCTCGTTGCATGCCTTGATGCTCTGCTCGCGGTTGCCGCCCGCATCGAGGCGGGAGTCGAGCGAGAGCAGCTTGATCTTGCGGCCGTAGATGGTCTTCTCGCGGGCGTTGAAATAGGCGAAGTAAGCCTTCACCGCGAGCTGGGCGTCCTCGAAGATGCCGGGGACTGCGCCGCTCACGTCGCTGATGTTCGCGATGGTGATGGTGTCGCCGGTGATGCCCTTGTCGGTGGCACCGCCGTTGCCACCCGGCGGCAGCGGCCGGGTGTCGGTGATGGCCCCGGAGCCCGTGGTCCCGCTGGTCCCACTGGTCCCACTGGTGCCGGAGGTGCCACTGGACCCGGTCGAGCCCGTCGCGCTCGACCCGGACGTGCCCGCACCGGTCGTCCCGGTGGTCCCCGTCGTGTCGGTGACACCCGTGGTGCCCGTGGTGTCTCCGCCGGAGGTGACCGCACCCGCGCCGCCGGACGTTCCTCCGGTCTGGGCCAGAGCCTGGGCGCGCTGGTCGTCGGTGAGGCGGGCTCCGCAGGCAGAGGTGAGCAGGCTCGAGACCGCGAGCACGACGACGAGCGCGCGCGACGGGCGGTGGTTCTGACGCATGATGGGTGTCTCCTGGATCAGCTGCTGGGGAGTGAGGCGGGGTCAGACGGAAGCTGCGCGCAGCGGGTCGCACAACCGGCAGGACGTCAGGCCGTCCGCTTCCTTGCTGGTGACGGCGTGGACGTCCTCACGCTGCAACACGATGACGCAGTCGGGCCGGTGGAGCATCGAGCCGTTCACCGTGGCCACGAGACCAGAGGCGTTGGCGCTGCCGTTGAGGCCGCGCTTGCGGGTCCCCCCGGCCTTCGACGCGCCGACCGGCATGGCGGGCAGGCCGGCGATCTCATCACGCACCGAGCGCACGGCCTCGAGCAGCTCCAGACTGAGCGCCTGCTGCTCCCGCGAGGTCCGGACGATCCACGAGCCGAAGAGCACGAACCCACCGGTGATCACCAGGCCGAGCCCGAGCAGACCTCCCGAGATGAGGTAGGGGAGCTGCTCGAACAGGTACGGCGTGCGCGCCGCTCCCCACCAGGACAGCATGACGAGGACCAGCCCGAGCGGCAGCAGCAGGGCGGCGGCGGCAGCCATGGCCTGGTCCGGGACGCGCAGCCGGTCACGCACCGACGTCCGCGGGGCCGCCGTCGCGAATGGGTCGCTGACGGTCACTGGCGTCGAGATCGACGAGGGTGCGGGCCGGGCGGGGGTCATCGGGGTTCCTCACTGGTGGTCGGTGGGGTGTCGCGCAGGTCCGGGAGGTCAGCAGGGGCGCCCAGCGCGCACCCGGGGCCGCCGATGACACCGCCGCCGAGAGCAGCGGCCTGCACGCCGAGCAGACCCCTTGCCCCGAAGCCGGCGAGCGCCAGTCCGGCGAGGACCACCATCGGTCCGACCCCCTTGAAGGGGTCAGGCACGTCGGTCGACGCGGCGAGGGTCGTCGGCACCTGACCCGGCCCGGCGACGGCAGGCGGGACACCAGGGGCGACGGGGGTCGTGACACCGGGGTCCACCGCTCCAGCGAGCGGCGGGGAGCCCGGCGTACCAGGGCTGCCGGGGGTGCCCGGGTCACCGGGGAACACGGGGAACGACGGGAACTCGGGGAAGTCGACCGTCAGCGGCAGGCTAGCGCTCGACGTGACGCGAGCATCACCGATGACGTAGGTGATCTTCGGTTGCGCGGACAGCGTGTAGAACAGCGGGCCCCGTGGCTGCACCGGTGCTCCTGGGAGGTCCGGCACGCTGCCGAAGACGGAGCCGAGGGCGTCGTTGAGCTGCGGGAACATCGACAGCGTCTGGCGGGCCAGCACCGTGTCGACGGTGACGGTCAGACCGCGGGCGGCCCGGGCACCCTGCACCCCGGCGTCGGTGTCGCTGATGACCGGCGGCTCGATGGTGAATCCGAGCATCTCCATCAGCGCCGTCGCGTCGCCGGGCAAGCCCGGGATGGGGGTGGCCGACCCGCCGCTGGGCTTGACGCCCTCGTTGTCGATGACGAGGCCCTGGCCCAGGAACGACAGGCCGCTCACCCTGGTGCCACCGCTCGAGCTGCCGACGAGGGCGTCGCTGCGTGCCTCCAGCGTGGTCACGACCGATTCGATCTTGAGCATCCCGAGGATGGTCACGTCGCTGACCGTGGAGACGACCTTCGCGACGCTGACGTCCTTGACGGCGTCCTTGCTCTTGGGATCCTTCACGATGGTCAGCGAGGAGGTCGACTCGGCGTTGCCCACCGAGAGCGCCACGGACGGCTCAGGGGCAAGGGTGGCCGCTCGGGCCGACACGTCGAGGCCCTGCGCCTGGCTCTTCATGGTGATGGCCTGCGCGTCGCTGTTATCGGCCTCGAACGGGCCACCTGGATAGGCCGCGGTGGCGGCCAGGGGGTAGCTCGCCTGCCCCTCGGTGAGGGCGCCCAGGCCGGTGCCCAACAGGTTGCCCGGCCACAACGTGCTGGCGAGAGCCCGACCGGTCGGACCGGTGTTGAAGCTGGACAGCGTGTAGGAGAGGTCGGCCTCGGCGATGGCGGCGCCGGGGCTGCGCGGGATCGGTATGGCCGGATCGTCGACCAGGACGCGAAGGGGCGCGCCCTCGGCCTCGGCGAAGAAGCCGCCGAGGTCGCTCTCGGTGCGCGGTTCGGCTGCGGTGACCGGCCCGGAGAGCACGGGCACCGAGGCCGCCACCGCGAGTCCGGTGACCATGGCGCCGAGCGACGCACGGCGCCGTGATGGCATGCGACGTGACATCATGCTGCTCCTCCTAGATAGGCGGCCGAGAGCTCTGCTTCGACGTCCTTGGGTTCGCCGACGGCCGTGATGCGGCCGCCGACCATGACAACCGCGTAGTCCGCGACCGCGAGCGCCCTGCGGGCGAACTGCTCGACGACCAGGACGCTCACGCCCGTCGCCGCGATCTCTCCGACGAGCTCGTAGAGCTGGCCGACGATCAGGGGGGCGAGGCCCATCGAGAGCTCGTCGAGCATGAGCAGTGCGGGGTCGGTCGACAGGGCGCGGGCCATGGCCAGCATCTGCTGCTCGCCGCCGGAGAGCCGACCGGCCAGCTGGGTGCGGCGCTCCCGCAACCGGGGGAACTGGTCGAAGGTCCGCTCGCGGACATCCTGCTCCGACGCGGTCGCGGTGTAGGCGAACAGCCGGATGTTCTCGTCGACGCTGAGGTTGGGGAAGATCCCGCGACCCTCGGGCACGGTGCACAGCCCGGCTCGGGCGAGCCGGTCGGGGTCGGCGCCGTTGAGGTGGTGACCGGAGAGGTGCACGTGACCGGCGGTGGCCTCCATCTGGCCGCTGGCGACCCTCAGCGTGGTGGTCTTGCCCGCGCCGTTCGGGCCGAGGAGGGCCACGACCGAGCCCCGCGGCACGACGAGGTCAACCCCGTGCAGGACCTCGATGCGGCCGTAGGCGGCCGTGACACCGATCAGCTCGAGTGCGTGCGGTGCCGTCGTGTCGGTCATGCCGGAACCTCCGCCAGCGCGCCTTCGACGACCGCGGCTGCCTCGTCGTCGGCACCGAGGTAGGCGTCCTGGACGCGCTTGTCGCTCGCGATGGCCTGCGGGGGGCCAGTGGCGATGATCTGCCCGAAGTCGAGCACGTGGATCGTCGAGCACAGCGCCATGACGAGCTCGACATCGTGCTCGACGATGAGCACGGAGCGGCCGTCGTCGACAGTGAGCGAGCGCACCAGGGCCTTGAAGTCCTCGGTCTCGTCGTCGGACAGTCCGGACGAGGGCTCGTCGAGCAGCAGCACGCGCGGGTCACAGGCAAGGGCACGGGCCAGCTCGGTGAGCCTCGCGATGCCGGTCGGGACGGAGTCCGCGGTGACGTCGGCGAAGGCGCGCAGGCCGACCCGCTCGAGCAGCTCGTCGCGGACCCGGGTGGGCTCCGCGATGCCCCGCATCTCCGCCGCCACCCGGATGTTGTCGCCGACCGACAGCGACCCGAAGACCTCCAGTCGCTGGAAGGTGCGGCCGATGCCGAGCTGCGCCCGCTTCCGCGGGGCGATGTCGGTGATGTCCTTGCCCTCGAAGCGGACCCGGCCGCTCGTCGGCGTCTGCAGCCCCGTGATGACGTTGAACAGCGTCGTCTTGCCGGCGCCGTTGGGACCCATCAGCCCGACGGCGCAGCCCTCCTCGACGCCGAAGCTGGCGTCGGCGACCGCGACGACGCCGCCGAAGCGGACCTGGACCGACTCGACCTCAAGAAGCACCGACAGCCACCTCCTCGCGGGCGGGCGCGGTGGTCGGCACCGGCGGGCTGGCAGGGGCGTTGCCGCTGACCGGCGCGGCAGGCCCGCGACCGAACAGCCTCCTGGGGAGGTTGAACAACACGTTGGCGACGCCGTTGGGGTTGCCCCCCAGGCTGAGGATGGCCGCGAACAGCAGCACGTAGGTCAGACCGATGATCGTGGGTGACTCACCGGCCACCGTGGGGATGACGAACTGGTAGGTCATGCCGCCGATGAAGACGCCGGTCACGCTGGTGACGCCTCCGACCACGGCGAACAGCAGCAGCGGCAGGCTGTTGAAGAACAGGAAGTCCGCGGTGCTCACCGAGACGTTCATGCCGGTGTAGAGCGCGCCCGCGACACCGGCGAGACCGGCGCTGAGGGCGAAGACCGCGACCCGGACCGCCCTGGTGTTGTAGCCGAGAGTCGCGCAGGCCGCCTCGCTGTCGCGCGCTGCGAGCAGGATGCGGCCGTACTTCGAGCGCCGAACGCCGAGGACCACGAGCGCGGTGAGCACGAAGGTGACCGCCACGGCCATCGTCATGGCGCGCTCGCCGGTGAGGTCGATCCCGAACAGGTCCACTTGCGTGCGCTCCAGGGTGAAGGAGCCACCGCCGGCGCCGAAGCCGAACTTGGTCTGGAAGAGCATGGAGTCGAGCGCGCTGGCCACGCCGAGGGTCGCCAGCCCGAGGTACAGACCGCGCAGCCGCAGTGCTGGCAGCGCCACGATCGCGCCGAGCAGCGCGGTCGCGAAGAAGGCGACGACGAGCGTCAGCAGCGACAGCTCGGCCTCGAGGAAGGGCAGCAGCCTGCCGCCGACGACGAGCGCACCGACGCCGACGAAGGACAGCTGGCACAGCGACACGTCACCGCCGTAGCCGACCAGCAGCACCAGGCTCAGCATGATCAGCGGGAAGCACAGCGCCTGGCCGTAGCGCGCCACGGTCGACTCCGCCATCAACCCGGTCACCAAGTAGGTGCCGACCAGGAAGACCACGGAGAAAGCCAGCGTCTTCGCCCAGGACGGCAGCGGCGGAAGCACCGTGCCCGACACGCGCCCGACCCGCAGCTTGTCCTGCGGCAGCAGCAGCATGACCGCGAGCAGGAAGATGGTCGGCAGCGCGATGCGCGTCCCCTGGATGAGGCCACCGAGCCTCTGGTCGAGGTCAGGGGGGATGTTGCCGACGATCCACTGGGCGTAGGACGTCATCAGGCCGAGCACCAGCGCCCCGACGAAGGTGCGCGGGAGGTTCTTCAACCTGCCGACCATCGCCGCGGCGTAGGCAGCGATGACGAGCAGCGTGAGGTTGAGGTAGTCCAGCCGCAAGGTCGGGACGAGCAGGATGCCGGCCAGCGCGGCCAACGAGCAGCCGATTGCCCAGGAGATGCCGCCGAGCAGGTTGGGGCGGGCACCGTGCAGCGCCAGCAGCTCGCGGTTGTCGACGACGGCGCGCATGGCCGTGCCGGTGCGCGTGCGGCTCAGCAGCAGGAACAGGCCGAGCGCCGTCAGCAGGCCGACCACGAAGGTGATGATGTCCTGCGCCGTGACGAAGTAGACCGACAGGTCCAGGCCGCTGCCGTTGAGGAAAGGGTCGACGCGGCGACCCTCCGGCGGCCAGACGACCTGCGCCACGCCGATGAGCATGACGAGCAGCCCGACCGTCATGACGAGCGCGATGACGGCCGGCGCCTCCGTGAGCTTGCGCATCATGAAGCGCTCGAGCACAAAGCCGAGCAGTGGCGCCGCAACGCCCACGACCAGGACCAGCCCAAGCAGGCTCGGCAGGCCTTGCGCGACGACGAGCTCCCAATACAGGAAGGCCATGATCATGCCGACCGCGCCGTGGGCGACGTTGAAGACGTTGGAGGTCGCGTAGGTCAGCACGAGCCCGGAGGCAGCGATCGCGTAGGCCGACCCGGCGATCAGCCCGATGATCGTGAAGGCCAGGAACTGCCTCACGGGCAACTCACGGGCGACAGCCCCCGGCTCGGGGTGGCGCTCGGGGGGGCGAGCGGCAGCACGGGCTCTCCTCGTTGCGGTCGTCCACTGGGTGCCCACCCCGGGTCAGGGAGGCGGGGCGGGCGGGTCGTGCGTCGTACGTCTCTGCGGGTGTGGGGGGACCCGCTGGTGTGACTCTTCGACATCAGGCGGGAAACTCCTGTGCACTGGGTCACATCGAACCTCATGCTCCGTCGGTTGCGGCTGTGTGTCGAGGGACGAAGCAGGGCGATCCCGGTCACCGAGACGCCCTCAGGACAGGCTGTAGAACGCGCCCCCGATGAAGGTCTGCTGTGGGTCGCGGTCGGCGAAGTAGCTGCCGAGCGCTCCGTCGAGGTCCTCACCGGTCCAGGCGGGGCCGCTCGCGTCGAAGCGCTTCTCGACCGCAGGCGCGCTCGCGAGCGCGATCATCGGGCCGTAGGCCACGAAGACCTGGCCGCTGATCGCCTCGCCGGCCGGGCTCGCGAGGTAGGCCACCAGCGGGGCGACCTTGTCGGCCGACAGCGCGTCGTCTCCCTCGGGGGCTGCCCCGAAGACGTCGGCGGTCATCGCGGTGCGGGCGCGCGGGCAGATGACGTTGGCCTTGACGCCGTAGCGGCCGCAGGCGTTGTGGATCGACAGGGTCAGCGCGGTGATGCCCGACTTGGCCGCGGCGTAGTTGGGCTGGCCGCCGGAGCCGTAGAGGAAGGCCTCGCTGGAGGTGTTGACGACCCGTGCGTAGACCGGCTCGCCGGCGGCCTTCGAGCGGTCGCGCCAGTGCGCGGTCGCGAAGCGCGAGGTCGCCGCGTGGCCCTTGAGGTGCACCGCGATGACGGTGTCCCACTCGGACTCGCTGATGTTGAAGATCGTGCGGTCGCGCAGGACGCCGGCGTTGTTGACGAGCACGTCGAGCTGGCCGAACTCGCTGACTGCCGTCTGCACGAGGCCCTCGGCGACCGACCAGTCCGAGACGTCGCCGACGCCGGCGACGGCCTGGCCGCCGGCCGCGGTGATCTCCTCGACCACGGCGTGGGCGGCGTCGGCCGAGAAGTCGTTGACCACGACGGCGGCACCCGTCGCGGCGAGGGCGAGGGCCTCGGCGCGGCCGAGACCGGCTCCGGCCCCGGTGACGAGGGCGGAGCGGCCGGTGAGGGAGAGGCGGTCGGACACGTGGTTCCTTCTCTAGAGGACGGGCTCGGCGGCGAGGGTCGCACCGATGCTGAGCAGCTGGGACTGGGCCGACCCGAGCGCGAACTCGAGGTGCTTGGACCAGCGGAAGTAGCGGGACAGGGGGTACTCCACGTCGACACCCATGCCGCCGTGGACGTGCTGGGTGGCGTGCGCGACCCGGTGACCGCCCTCGGCGGCCCACCACTTCGCGACCCGGGCCTCCTGACGGCCGGGCAGCTCGGCGTCGAGCAGCCAGGCGCCCTGCAGCGTCGTCAGGCGCATCCCCTCCACGTCGACGTAGGCGTCGGCCAGGCGGTGACCGACGGCCTGGAAGGTCGCGATGGGCCGGCCGAACTGCACGCGGCCGGTCGTGTAGGTCGCCGACATGGCCAGCGCCCGGCCGCTCACGCCGAGCGCGAGGGCGGCGAGGCCGACGTGGGCTCGGTCGAGCAGCCAGCCGAGCGCGTCGGCCCCGGTGTCCGGGCCGACGAGCAGCTCGGCGACCGCGTCGGCGAGCTCGAGCTCGCCCTGCGGCTGGCCGTTGGTCGAGGTCTGCGCGCGAGACGTGACGCCCGCGGCGGTCGGGTCGAGCAGGGCCAGGACGACGCGGCCGTCGACGAGCGACGCGGGCACCAGCACCCTGCGGGCCTGCAGGAGCAGGGGTACGCCGGACTTCGTGCCCGTCAGCCGCACCGTCTCGCCGTCGAGGACAGCCGTGGTCAGCGGGCGGGTGAGGTCGTCGCGGCCGGTCTCGTTGAGGGCCGCGGTGAGCACGGCCGTGCCGGCGGCGACGTCGGGCAGGTCGCGCTGCTGCTGCTCGGGCGTGCCCCAGCGCGCGATCGGCAGGGCCGCGGTGAGGACCGTCTCGAACAGCGGCACCTGGGCGACGTGGGCACCGACCTGCTCGAGCAGCAGGACGAGCTCGATGAGGCCGAGGCCCGAGCCGCCGTGCTCCTCCGGGAGGGCCGCGCCGACGACGCCGGCGTCGGCGAGGGTGCGCCACAGCTCGAGGTCGAGCCAGGTGCCGTCGTCCTCCAGCTGCTGCAGGCGCTTCGGGGTCGCGCGCTCGCCGAGGATCTGGGTGGCGAGCGCGACGAGCGCCCGCTGGTCGTCGGTCGTGGAAAAGTCCATGTGTCGCAGTCCTTTAGCGCGGTGCGCGGGGCATGCCGAGACCGACCATCGCGATGATGTCGCGCTGGATCTCGTTGGTGCCGCCGCCGAAGGTGAGGATGAGGGTGTTGCGCATCGCGCGCTCGAGGTCCGCGCCGAGGATCGCCCCGGCGGAGTCCTTGGTGAGGGTGCCGCCCTGGCCGAGCACCTCCATGAGGGTGCGGTAGGCCTCGATGTAGAGCTCGCTGCCGAGCACCTTCACGGCGCTCGCGTCGGCGGCGTTGAGGGTGCCGGTGGTCACCGACCAGGCGACCTTCCAGTTGAGCAGCTTGAGGAACTCCGTCTTGGCGTGGATGCGGGCCAGACCGGTCTGCACCCACTCCTGGTCGATGACGCGGCGGCCGTCGGAGAGCTTCGTGTCCTGGGCCCAGCGGCGTACCTCGTTGAGCTTGCGCTCGACGGTGCCCGCGCTCGACAGGCTGACCCGCTCGTGGTTGAGCTGGCTGGTGATGAGCTCCCAGCCGCGGTTCTCGCCGAGCACGACGTTGGTGACGGGGACGCGCACGTCGGAGTAGTAGGTCGCGCTGGTGTAGCCGCCACCTACGGTGTTGACGGGGGTCCAGCTGAAGCCCTCGGCATCGGTCGGGACAAGGATCATCGACAGGCCCTTGTGGCGCTTGGCGTCCGGGTCGGTGCGGCAGGCCAGCCAGATCCAGTCGGCATGCTGGATGAGCGACGTCCACATCTTCTGGCCGTTGATGACGTAGTGGTCACCGTCGCGGACCGCCGTCGTCGTGAGGCTCGCGAGGTCGGTGCCGGCACCGGGCTCGGAGTAGCCGATCGAGAAGTGCAGCTCCCCGGCGAGGATCTTCGGCAGGAAGTAGTCCTTCTGCTCGGGGGTGCCGAAGGCCATGATCGTCGGACCGACGGTGTTGGTCGTCAGGAACGGCACCGGCACGGCGGCGCGCTGCGCCTCGTCGAAGAAGATGTACTGGTCGAGTAGGTTGCGGCCCTGCCCGCCGTACTCCTTCGGCCAGGAGATGCCGAGCCAGCCGTCCTTGCCGAGCTGGCGCACGACCTGCTTGTAGGTCGGGCCGTCGAGCTCGCCGCGGGACAGGCCGGCGACCGTCTCCGGAGTCATGAGCTGCGCGAAGTAGGCGCGGAGCTCGTCCTTGAGCGCCTGCTGCTCGGGGGTGTAGGTGAGGTGCATGCCGTCCCTCTGTGGTCCACGTTGTTGTAACACGTTCTACGTGGTGCGGGTCACATCGTCAAGCACACCAGGGTTGCCGAACTGCAACGCGTTCTACTAGCCTCGGGTCGTCGACGAGAGAGGCTGCTGATGGGTCGCGCGTTCGTGGTGGGTGTCGGGATGACCGACTTCGTCAAGCCGGGGTCGCGGGACTGGACCTACCCCGACATGGTGCTCGAGGCCGGACAGCAGGCCCTCGGCGACGCCGGGATCTCCTACGACCAGGTCCAGCAGGCGGCCGTCGGCTGGTGCGCCGGTGACTCCACCGCCTCGCAGCGCGCCGTCTACGGGCTCGGCCTCACCGGCATCCCCGTCTACAACGTCAACAACAACTGCGCGACCGGCTCGACCGCGCTGTTCATGGCCGAGCAGTTCGTCCGCGGCGGCGTCTCCGACGTCGTCATGGCGATCGGCTTCGAAAAGATGCAGAAGGGCCCGATCGCCCACTCCGGCGGGTCGGTGCCGCACCCGATGGACCGCCACATCGACGCGCTGGTCGCGCAGCGCGGCTTCGCCGAGGCGCCCGTGACGGCGCAGTTCTTCGGCAACGCCGCCCGAGAGCACATGGACCGCTACGGCTCGACGCCGGAGATGTTCGCCGCCGTCGCGGAGAAGAACCACCGGCACTCCGTCGACAACCCCCGCGCGCAGTTCCGCGACCGCTACACCCTCGCGGAGATCATGGAGTCGCGGATGATCCACGACCCGCTCACCAAGCTGCAGTGCTCGCCGACCTCCGACGGTGCCGCGGCCGCGGTGGTCGTCTCGGAGCGCTTCGTCGAGGAGCACGGGCTGCGGGCCCAGGCCGTCGAGATCGCCGCGATGGCGATGGTCACCGACACCCCGCGCACCTTCGAGGGCTCCGACATCGAGCTGGTCGGCGCGGAGATGTCGCGCAGGGCCGGACGCGCCGTCTTCGAGGCCAGCGGTCTGGGGCCGGAGGACGTCGACGTCATCGAGCTGCACGACTGCTTCTCCGCCAACGAGGTCCTCACCTACGAGGCGCTCGGGCTGTGCGCGGAGGGCAAGGGCGGGGTGCTCGCGATGGACGGCGCGACGACCCACGGCGGCCAGTGGGTCGTCAACCCCTCCGGAGGCCTCATCTCCAAGGGCCACCCGCTGGGCGCCACCGGCGTGGCGCAGTGCGCCGAGCTGGTGTGGCAGCTGCGCGGGCAGGCCGACGCCCGCCAGGTCCCCGGCGCGACGGTCGGGCTGCAGCACAACATCGGCCTCGGCGGTGCCGTCGTCGTCGCCGCCTACCGCTCCCCCAGCGCCTGACCCCCGTCCCCGCCTGACCCCACCGCCCTTGCGTCCTCAGAAGTCAGGGGACGTCGCGCTCGCGCGTGAGGACGCAACGCGGGGGCGGGGCGGGGCGGGGCGGGGCGGGGCGGGGCGGGGCGGGGCGGGGCGGGTCTACAGGAGGGGGCGGCCGGCGTCGGTGAAGGCGGTCGCCAGCACCGCGCGGTCGGCGTCGCTCATCGGCCGGAGCTCCAGCGCGCGGCCGTCGCGAAGCCAGACGCCCTCGCCGTCCCACCGCTGCTGGGCGAGGACCCGGGTGAGTACCTTGCCGGTCGGTGTCCGCGGCACCTCTGACAAGACCCGCAGGAAGCGAGGCACCCACGGCGCAGCGCACCCCGGCTGGGCGGCCGCCCAGGAGGCGAAGCCGGCCGGGTCGAAGCCGTCACCGGGCACCACCGCGGCCATCACCTGGTCGCCGGCGGTCGGGTCCGGCACGGCGTAGACGACGACCTCGACGACGCTCGGGTGCTGGCCGAGCAGTCGTGCCACGGGAGCGGCCGGGAAGTTCTCGCCGCCGACCCGCAGCCGGTCCCCCGAGCGACCGGCGAACCACAGGAAGCCGTCCGCCGTGCGGTAGCCGAGGTCGCCGCTCCAGTAGCGCCCGTCGCGCAGCCGGTGCGCGTCGTCGGCGGGCGCGTCCCAGTAGCCCTCGAACATCCCGGCGCCGTCGCAGTTGACCAGCTCGCCGACGGCCTCGGGGTTGGTCAGCCGCCCGGCCTCGTCGAGCAACGCCTCCGGGCACGCCTTCCCGGTCGCGGGGTCGAGGACCCGCACGTCGCCGTTGGGTAGCCCGAGCGCGCCGGCCGGCGTCTCGGGGGTGCGGCTGATGCTGATGCCGCCCTCGCTCGAGCCGAAGCCATCGACGACCCGGCAGCCGAACCGCTCGGCGAAGCGGCCGAGGTCCGCGGGTGCGCCCTCGTTGCCGAAGACCAGCCGCAGCGGGTTGTCGGCGTCGTCCTCGTGCGCCGGCTGCGCGAGGACGTAGGACAGCGGCGTCCCGACGTAGTTGGCGTAGGTCGCGGCGTAGCGCCGCACGTCGGGAAGGAAGCCCGAGGCCGAGAAGCGCGGCCGCTCCGGCGGTGGCAGCGCAAGGGTCGCCCCGACGGCGAGCGCCGGCCCCCACCCCGCGATGACGGCGTTGGAGTGAAACAGCGGCATGGCGCAGTAGACGACGTCGTCCGCGGTCAGCTCGGTGCGCATCACCAGCCCCTGCGCCGACCACGCGATCTTGCCCTGCGAGCAGCGCACCGCCTTCGGGCTCCCGGTCGTCCCGCTGGTGAAGACCAGCACGTGCAGGTCGCCGGGCTCCGCGTCGTCGACAGGCAGACCACAGGGCGGGTACGACGCTGCCGCTGTGTCGACGACGCGCGCGGGACCGAGGTCGGCAACGTCGAGCAGCGCGGCCCCGGCCGCGTCGGTGACCACGAGGTCGCAGGCCGTCGCGCGCACGTCCTCGGTGAGGCCGTCGGCCCGCCGGGTCGCGTTGAGCCCGACGACGACGAAGCGCCCGAGCGCCGCGGCGGTCAGCCAGAGCGCGTAGTCGGGGGTGTTGTCGAGCAGCACGCCGACGTGGGGTGGGCCCGACGCACCGCGGCGCCCGCGGTCCTCGGCGTACCACCCTGCTCTGGCTGCGGCCTCAGCCACGACCT
This sequence comes from Mycobacteriales bacterium, assembly GCA_030697205.1. Lineage (NCBI taxonomy): Bacteria > Bacillati > Actinomycetota > Actinomycetes > Mycobacteriales > Mycobacteriales bacterium. The sequence goes on along the minus strand of JAUYQP010000006.1, from coordinate 29,917 downwards.
GCGACCACGACCAGCTCCGGTCGCCTGCGACCAGACCGGGACGCGGGTCGTCGGCGCGCCGTCGGACGAGCTCCGCGACGGTGCCTGCCCAGTCCACCTAGACGGCGGCGGGCGCGTCCGCGGCGGCCTCGGTCAGCACCGCGGTGGCCCACGTGTAGTCGGGCTTGCCCGACGGGGAGCGCTGCATGAGGTCGACGACCGTGATGAAGCGCGGCAGCTTGTAGCGGGCGATCTGCGAGGAGAGGTGCTCCTCGAGCTCCTCCTGCGTCGGCGCCTTGTGACCGTCCTTCACCTGCAGCACCGCGGCGACCTTCTGGCCCCACCGCTCGTCGGGGATGCCCGCGACGACGGCGTCCTGGAGGTCGGGGTGGGTCTTGATGGCGTTCTCGACCTCCTCCGGGTAGATCTTCTCGCCGCCGGAGTTGATGCAGATCGAGCCGCGACCGAGGAAGTGCATGGTGCCGTCCTCCTCGACGGTCGCCATGTCACCGGGGAAGACCCAGCGCACGCCGTCGATGTCCCGGAAGGTCTTGGCGGTCTTCTCGGGGTCGTTGTAGTAGCCGAGCGGGATGTGGCCCTTCTGGCCCACCAGCCCGACCTTGCCCGAGCCCGGCTCGATCGGCTTGTCGTCATCACCGAAGACGGTGGTGCGGGCGTTGATGGCGAACTTCAGCCCGTCCTTGGCGTTGGTGCCGGGCTTGGCCGACCCGTTGTAGCCGGTCTCGGTCGAGCCGAACGAGTCGTTGATGTAGAGGTTGGGGACCCGAGCGGCCAGCCGGTCGCGGGTGGTCTGGCTGAGCAGCGCGCCCGCGGAGCCGAGCACCAGCAGCGAGGACGTGTCGTAGTCCTTCTCCTCGAGTGCCTCGAGGATCGGCGTGGCCATGGCGTCGCCGACGACCATGAGCATGTTGGCCTTCTGCTCCTCGATGAGCTGCAGCGCCCCGTGGCCGGAGAACTTCCGGATGAGCACGATCTTGGCGCCGCTGAAGAACGAGATGAAGCTGCTCAGCTCAGCCGCGCCGTGCATGAGCGGCGCGGCGGGGAAGCTCACGAGCCCGCCCGCGAGCGCGTTGTCGGCGACCTCCTCCGGCGTCGCGAAGGGCTCCCCTGCGGGGCGGCCGCCGCCCATCCCGGCCATGAACATGTCCTCCTGGCGCCACATGACGCCCTTGGGCATGCCAGTCGTGCCGCCGGTGTAGATGATGAGCAGGTCGTCGGCGCTGCGCTCCGGGAAGCCGCTGCGGTCGTCCGCCTGGGCCGCGAGGACGTCGTCGTAGAGCAGCGTGCCTGCCGGCAGCTCGACGTCGCCGGCGGGTCCGACCGCGATGAGGTGCTGGACCTTCGGGGTCTGCGGCAGCACCGCCGCGACCCGGTCGGCGAACTCCGCGTCGAAGACCACGCCCACGAGGTCGGCGTCCTCGTAGAGGTAGCGCAGCTCCTCGTGCACGTAGCGGAAGTTCACGTTGATCGGCACCGCGCGGATCTTGAACAGCGCGAGCATCGTCTCGAGGTACTCGGTGCCGTTCATCATGTGGCAGCCGACGTGCTGGCCCGGCTGGATGCCGACCGACTGGAAGTGGTGGGCCAGCCGGTTGGCCCGCTCGTCGAGCTGGCGGTAGGTCAGTGTCCTGCCGTCGGCGTAGAGCGCCTCGCGGTCGGGCACCGTGTCGACGACGCGCTCGAACATGTCGGCCAGGTTGAACTGCACGTCGGTCTCCTAGTGCTTGAAGCCGCTGGTGGCCGTGGCGCCGCCGTCAACGGCGAGCTCGGCCCCGGTGATGTAGGACGCGTCGTCGCTCGCGAGGAAGAGCACCGTCTCGGCGACCTCCTCGGGCCGACCGGTCCGCTTCATCGGGACCTGGTTGCCGACCCACTGCAGCGACTTCTCGTCCGGCACGAAGTGGCGGACCATCGGGGTGTCGATGCCGCCGGGGTGCACGCTGTTGACACGGATGCCGTCGGCCGCGAGCTCGATCGCCGCCGCCTTCGTCATGCCCCGCACCGCGAACTTGCTGCCGGTGTAGGCGACCAGGAAGCGGTTGCCGCCGAGCCCCTCGACGCTGGAGAGGTTGACGATCGCGCCGCCGCCGGCCCGCGCGATGGCCGGCGCGGTCTCGCGCATGCCGAGGAAGCAGCCGAGCGCGTTGACGTCGTTGACCTTGCGGTAGGTCTCCGTCGTCGTCTTGCCGAGCTCGTCCATCAGCAGGATGCCGGCGTTGTTGACCAGCACGTCGATCTTGCCGAAGTGCCGCTCGCCCTCGGCGACGGCGTCACGCCACTGCTGCTCGTCGGTGACGTCGAGGGTCAGCGCGAGCGCCGCGTCGCCGAGCTCGAGGGCGACCTCCTTGACCTCGGGCAGCACGTCCCCCAGCACGACCTTGGCGCCCTCGCGGACGAACGCCCGCGCGGTCGCGGCGCCCATGCCGCGGGCGGCACCGGTGATGAGGGCGACCTTGCCCTCGAGCCGGCCGGTCACGGGGCCGGCTCCGCGCCGACGACCCAGATGGCGAAGAACTGCGAGCCGCCGCCGTAGGCGTGGCCCATCGCGGTGCGGGCGCCGTCGACCTGGTGGTCACCGGCGGTGCCACGCACCTGGTTGGCCGCTTCGAGGAAGCGCAGCATGCCGCTCGCCCCGATCGGGTTGGACGACAGCACGCCACCGCTCATGTTGATCGGCAGGTCGCCGCCCAGCGCCGTGGTGCCGTCGTGGACCATCTTCCAGCCGGTGCCCTCCTCGGCGAAGCCGAGGTTCTCGAGCCACATCGGCTCGAACCAGCTGAAGGGCACGTAGATCTCGGCACAGTCGATCTGGCGGAACGGGTCGGTGATCCCGGCCTCGGCGTAGCAGGCCTTCGCGGCCATCCGGCCGGCGTGCGGGTTGACCCGGTCGCGACCGGCACCCTGCGTCGGCTCCGACCGGACGGCGGTCCCGTTGATCCACGCCACGGGTCGGGTGGCCTTCTTCGCGGCGGCCTCCGACCCGATGACCATGGCGGCTGCGCCGTCGGAGGACGGGCAGGTCTCGGCGTAGCGGATCGGGTCCCACAGCAGCGGCGACTCGGCGATCTGCTCGTAGGTGATGTCGGGCTGCTGCAGGTGGGCGTAGGGGTTCTTCAGGGCGTTGAGGCGATCCTTGAGGACGACCTTGTAGCCGGTGTCGACCGGCGCGCCCGACCGGCGCATGTAGCCGCGGACGATCGGGGCGAAGTAGCCACCGGCGCCGGCGACGAGCGGCTGGCTGAAGGGGATGCGGATCGACAGCGCCCACATCGCGTTGCTCTCCGACTGCTTCTCGAAGGCGACGGTGAGGACCCGCTCGTGGATGCCCGCCTGGACGAGGTGGCTCGCGACGATCGCCGTCGAGCCGCCGACCGACCCCGCGGTGTGGACGCGCATCATCGGCTTGCCCACGGCACCGAGCGCGTCGGCGAGGTAGAGCTCCGGCATGACGACGCCCTCGAACATGTCGGGCGCCTTGCCGATGACGACGGCGTCGATGTCGGACCACTCGAGCTCGGCGTCGGCGAGGGCGCGCTCGGCGGCCTCGCGGACGAGACCGGCGATCGAGACGTCCTCGCGCTTGGCGACGTGGTGGGTCTGACCAGTGCCGAGGACAGCTGCGCGGTTGCCGCTCACGAGGAGACCTCCAGGACGGTGACGAGGTTCTGCTGCAGGCACGGACCGCTGGTCGCGTGGGCGACCGCCGTGCGGCCGTCACCCGCCGCGAGGCGCATCGCGGCCTCGCCGATGCGCGCCAGGCCGGCGACCATGACGGGGTTGGAGGCGAGCGCGCCTCCCGAGGGGTTGATCGAGGTCCGGCCCTCGTCGAGTCCCAGCTCCTGGGTGAGCAGGAGCTCCTGGGAGCTGTACGGCGCATGCAGCTCGGCGAGGTCCTCCGAGCCCGTGACCCCGGCCTTCTGGGCCGCGATCCGGGCGCTCGGCGCGGTGCGCAGGTCACGGCCGCCGACGTTCTGCAGGTCGATGCGGTGGTCGATGCCGCGAATCCACACGGGGTTGTCGGTCAGCTCGCGGGCGCGGTCACCGGCCGCGAGGACCATGACGGCCGCACCGTCGCTGATCGGCGGCAGGTCGTGCATGCGGAAGGGGTCGGCGTACATCGGCTCGTCGAGCAGTGCCGCCTCGTCGACCTCACCGGAGAGCTGGGCGTGGGGGTTGCCCACGGCGTTGCGCCGGCTGCGGGCGACGACCCGCGCCATGTCCTTCTCCGTGATGGCGCCGGACTCGAGCAGCTGGCGCGCCTGCAGCGCTGCGAGGCTCGTCGAGTCGGGGAACATCGGCGCGACGACGTAGGGGTCGAGCTGCAGCGCGAGCACCCGGCCGATGTCACCGGGCGAGCTCTTGCCGAAGCAGTAGACGAGGGCGGTGTCGATGTCGCCGTGCTGGAGCCGGACCCAGGCCTCGTAGAGCGCCCACGCACCGTCCATCTCGACGTGCGACTCCGAGATGGGCGGCCACGGTCCGACCGCGTCCAGCGCGGACACGAAGGCGAACGCCTGACCCGCGAGGTAGTCGCACGAGCCCGACACGGTGAAGCCCATGTCCTGCGTGGTCAGACCCGTCGGGGCCATGGCCTCGCGCACGACCGGAAGCAGGATCTCGACCTCGTTGCGGGTCTCCTCCCGGCGCGCGGCGTGCTGCGCGAACGAGACGATCGCGACGTCTCTCACTGGAGCTCCTTGTAGGTCTCGTAGTCGGCGTCGGGCTCGTCGATCGGCACGACGTGCTCGATGTTGCTCATGCTGTAGTCCCACTGCTCCTTCGGGAGCCAGACGGCCTTGACGCGCATGCCCTGCCGGACCTCGTCCACCGCGACACCGCGCAGCAGCACCGACGTCGAGATGTCAGCGCCGTCGAAGCAGACCTCGGCAGCGACGTAGGGGAGCTCGATCGCGCGGTTGGCGAAGTTGACGTTGACGACCGTGTAGGTGACCAGCGTGCCGGTGTCAGCGATGTCGACGGCCTCGGCGAACTCCACGCCACACATCGAGCACCCGCCGCGCGGCGGGAAGTAGACCTTGGTGCACTTCGGGCAGCGGCGACCCTGGAAGCGCCCCTCCTTCATGCCGCGCAGGAACTGCGACGGCGCGGTACCGGGGGTGTAGCGGTACTCCAGGCGGATGGGACTGACGATCCCCGTGACGGGCTCGCTCATGCCGTGCCTCCCACGGGCTCGAAGCAGGCGATGTCGGTGATGAAGCCGACGGTCTCGTCGGCCCAGCGGATGCGGACCCGCTGGCCGGTGGCCAGGGCGTCCGCGGGGGCGTCCACCGCGTGGAGCAGCGCGGTGTCGGCACCGTCGAGCGTGACCAGCGCCCAGGCGAAGGGCCGGTCGAAGGGGTTGCCGTCACGGGGCGTGGGGTTCCACGACCAGCTCTCGATGACGCCCTCCTGACCGACCTCGACCAGGGCGGCGGCGTCGATCGGCGCCGCGGTCGCCACGTCGTACTCGGGAGGGGGCACGACGACCCGGCCGGTGCTGTCCTTGGCGCCGAGGACCTTGCGGTCCCTCAGCCCCGTGAGGAAGGCACCGACGACCGGGCCGGTCGAGCGGGTGTAGGGGAACTCCATGACATGCGGAGCACTGAGCACGTCTTCCATGGGTGCGTTGCCTCTCAGACCAGCTGGGACGAGCGTCCGGCCCAGTACGGGTCGCGGAGCTTGCGCTTGTAGACCTTGCCGTTCGGGTCACGCGGGAAGTCGTCGAGGAAGTCGATCGACCGGGGCACCTTGAACTTCGCGAGGTTCTCGAAGCAGAAGTCGAGCAGCTCCTTCTCGAGGCCCTCGGTGCTGACGCCCTCGGCCGGCTGCACGACCGCCTTGATCGCCTCGCCGGTGTCGTCGTCGGGGATGCCGAAGACGCAGCAGTCGCCGACCTTCGGGTGCTGCAGCAGCACCGACTCCGTCTCCGCCGGGTAGATGTTCACGCCGCCGGCGATGATCATGTCGACCTTGCGGTCGCGCAGGAAGAGGTAGCCGTCGGCGTCCATCTCGCCGGCGTCGCCGACGGTGAAGAAGCCCCGCTCGTTCCAGGACTTCTTCGTCTTCTCGGCGTCGCCGTGGTACTCGAAGGTGCGGTCGCCCATCTTCATCCAGACGGTGCCGATCTGGCCGGGAGGCAGGTCGTTGCCCTCGTCGTCGAGGATGACGATCTCGCTGTTGGGCCAGGCCGTCCCGACCGTGCCGGGCTTCTTCAGCCACTGCTCGGGGCTCGCGGTCGTGCCGCCGCCCTCGGTCGCTGCGTAGTACTCCCAGATGACCGGGCCCCACCACTCGAGCATCTTGTGCTTGGTGGGCACCGGGCACGGCGCTGCCGAGTGGATCATCGTGCGCAGGCTGCTGACGTCGAAGCTGCTCCGGACGTCGTCCGGCAGCTGCAGCAGGCGGTGGAACATGGTCGGCACCATGTGGCTCGTCGTGACCTTGTAGCGCTGGATCAGCTCGAGGGTGCCCTCGGGCGTCCACCGGTCCATCAGCACGACGCCGTGCCCGGAGTGCATGGCGTTGAACGTGAACTGGCCGACAGCCGTGTGGTAGAGCGGCGCGACCGTAAGGTGCACGTTGCCGTCCTTGGCCGGGATGCCGAACAGCATGTGCAGGAAGGTGCCCATCTCCGCCATGTCGTCCGGGCTGATCGGCGGGAGCGGCCGCTTGACGCCCTTGGGCTTTCCCGTGGTGCCGCTGGTGTAGTTCATCAGCTGACCGGTCGCCCGGTCCTCGGGCAGCGTGGTCGGTTGTCCGGCCTTGAGCTCGCTGTAGGGCCGGAAGCCCTCGACGGTGCCGATCGAGTAGCGGTGCTCGGCAGGGACGCTGATCTCGGCCGCCGCGCGCAGGGCCTCGGTGGCGAAGCGCTCGTGGACGATGAAGGCCTTCGACTCGGAGTCGTTGACGATGTAGGCGATCTCGGGACCGACCAGGTGGTAGTTGATCGGCACGAGGTACCAGCCGGCCTGCTGGACGGCGAGCATCACCTCGGCGAAGACCACGCAGTTCGGGACGAGCATCGAGACGACGTCACCCGGCTGCAGGCCTGCAGCCCGCAGTCCGTGGACCACCTGGTTGGTCGCCGCGAGCAGCTCGCCAGCCGTGTGCTCGGTGCCGTCGGGCTCCACGAGCGCCACCCGGTCCGGGTCCTGTGCCGCGATGTTCCAGAAGCCCAGATCACCCATCGGTCACTCCTCCTCGTCGCGCTGTGGCGGCGACACTAGAACGCGTTCTTGTTTCAGACAAGGCTCGTACGACGGAGCAGGACCGCGTGAGCGAGCGGCTCCGGGCAGGCTCCCGCCCGCGCCCGCCCACCTGGGCGGGCGCGACCGCGAGTGGGGGTCAGCCGGTGTAGCTGACCGGGATCTCCTTGATGCCGTTGATGAACATCGACCGCAGCGTGCGCGGCGGACCCAGCGGCTTGATGTCGGGCATCCGGTCGGCGATGACGTCGAACATGATGCGGACCTCGGCGCGGGCGAGGTTGGCACCCAGGCAGAAGTGCGGCCCGCCGCCACCGAACGCGACGTGCTCGTTGTCCGCACGGGTGATGTCGAAGCTGTCCGGCGCGTCGATGGCCGTCTCGTCACGGTTGGCCGCCGAGTAGTAGATGGCCACGCGGTCGCCGGTCTTGATCTGCTGACCGCCGAGCTCGTAGTCGGACAGCGCGGTGCGCTGGAACTGGATGACCGGCGTGCCCCAGCGGATGATCTCCTCGACCGCGGACTCGAGCGGGCGCTCCTTCTTGAACAGCTCCCACTGGTCGGGGTTGTCGAAGAACGCCTGCATGCCGTGGCTGATCGCGTTGCGGGTCGTCTCGTTGCCGGCGACCGACAGCAGCAGGAAGAAGACGTCGAACTGCTCCTGGGTGAGAGCCGTCCCGTCCACGTCGGCCTGCAGCAGCTTGGTCGCGATGTCGTCCATCGGGCACTCGCGGCGGGACGCGGCGATGCCGTCGGCGTACATGTACATCTCCGCCGAGGCGATCTGCGCGTCCTCCGGGGAGTTGCGGAACTCCGGGTCGTCGAAGCCGATGAGGCGGTTCGACAGGTCGAAGATCGTCGTGCGGTCCTCCGCCGGGATGCCGATGAGCTCGCAGATCGCCAGCAGCGGGAGCTCGGCGGCGACGTCCTTGACGAAGTCGCCGCTGCCCTTCGCGATGGCCCGGTCGACGATCTCGTGGGCGAACTCCACGAGGCGGTCCTCGAGGGCGCGGATGGTGCGGGGCGTGAACGCCCGCTGCACGATGTTGCGGTAGTGCGAGTGCTCCGGCGGGTCCATGTTGAGCATGAGCATCCGCGTCATCTGCAGCGCGGTCTCCTCGTCCTCCGCCGGGCCGGTGTGCAGCAGCGCCCCGCGCTCCCACGAGGAGAAGACCTCGGGCAGCCGCGACACCTCCTGCACGTCTGCGTGGCGGGTGACGACCCAGAAGCCGTCACCCCAGCTGCCGACCTGCTCGTGCCAGAAGACCGGCGCCTGCTCGCGCATGGTCGCGAACTGCTCGAGCGGCAGGCCGTCGGCGAAGGTGTCGGGGTCGATGAGGTCGATGTCGACCGGGCAGCGGGGCTTGCCGTCCACGGGGGCGGTCATGGTCTCTCCTGGTTGTCAGACGGTCAGCGGGTCAGACGCGGGCGGGGCTGAGCCGGGGCAGGGCGGCGACGGAGGTCTCGTAGTCGGCGAGCACCGACGCGATGACCTCGGCCACCGTCCGCACCTCCTTGAAGGAGCCGACGAGCTGGCCGATCGGCGTGCCCATGAGCTCCTCCTTGCCGGCCCGGCGGATGCGGTCCTGCGCCTCGGCGCACAGCATGAACTGCAGCGGCATGCCGAGCGGCGCGGGGGTGGTCGGGTCGTCCCACGCGTCGGTCCACTCGGTCCGCAGCTGGCGCGCGGGCTTGCCGGTGTAGGCGCGCGAGCGTACGGCGTCCTGCGAGCCGGCGGCGTGGAACTTGCGGTACATCGCCTCGGGCTGGCCGCACTCGACGGTGTTGAGCCACATCGAGCCGGTCCAGACGCCCTGCGCACCGAGGGCCATCGCCGCGGCGACCTGACGGCCACTGCCGATGCCGCCGGCCGCGAGCACCGGGCGGCCGGCGACTGCCTCGACGACCTCGGGCACGAGCACCATCGTCGCGATCTCGCCGCTGTGGCCACCGGCCTCGGTGCCCTGCGCGACGATGATGTCCACGTCGTTGGCGACCTGCTTGAGGGCGTGGTCCTTGCGGCCGGTCAGCGCCGCGACGCGGACACCGGCCTGGTGGGCCTGCTCGACGACGTCCTTGGGGGGCGGGCCGAGCGCGTTGACGATGAGCTTGACGTCGGGCCGCTCCAGGGAGATCGCCACCTGCTCGCGGGCCTCGGTGTCGTTCCACGACAGCAGGTCGCGGCCCGCCGACTCACCCTCGGGCAGCTTGGGCACCTCGAACTTGTCGAGCACGGACTCCACGAAGTCCTTGTGCTCCTGGGGGATCATCCCCTCGAGCAGCGTGTGCATGGACTCGACGTCGGCGCCCGCCTTGAACTCGGTCTTGGCCGGCATGACGACGTCGACGCCGTAGGGCCGACCGCCGATGTTGGCCTCGATGTAGGTCAGGGCCTCCCGCAGCTCCGCGGGGGTGAAGCGGACCGCGCCGAGCACGCCCAGGCCACCGGCCTTGCAGACCTCGATGACGACGTCTGGCTGGTAGTTGAAGGCGAACATCGCGAAGTCGATGCCGAACGAGTCGGACAGGTCGGTGCGCACGTGGCTCTCTCTTCCTTGTTACCGGTCGACGGAGACGACGCAGCCGCTGGTCGGCACGCCCGTCCCTGCTGTGACGAGGACGTTCTCGACGTCCGGGACCTGGTTGACGGCGGTGCCGCGGACCTGCCGGACCGCCTCGGCGATGCCGTTCATGCCGTGCAGGTAGGCCTCGCCGAGCTGGCCACCGTGGGTGTTGACCGGCAGTCGCCCGCCGAGCTCGATGGCCCCGCCGGCGATGAAGTCCTTGGCCTCCCCGCGCTTGCAGAAGCCGAACTCCTCGAGCTGCTGGAGCACGAAGGGCGTGAAGTGGTCGTAGACGACGGCGGTCTGGATGTCGTCGGGGCCGATGCCGGACTGCGCCCACAGCTGCTGCGCCACGAGGCCCATCTCGGGGAGGCCGGCGATGTCGTCGCGGTAGTAGCTGACCATCGACTGCTGGCCCTGGGCCGAGCCCTGCGCCGCACCGGCGATGACGGCCGGAGCCTGAGGCAGGTCACGCGCGCGCTCGAGGGTCGTGACGACGAGGGCCTGACCGCCGTCGGTCTCCTGGCAGCAGTCGAGCAGGTGCAGCGGGTCGACGATCCAGCGGCTGGCCTGGTGCTCCTCGATCGTGATCGGCTTGCCGTAGAACCACGCCTTGGGGTTGGTCGCCGCGTGCTTGCGGTCCGCGACGGCCACGGCGCCGAAGTCCGCCGACGTCGCGCCGTACTCGTGCATGTAGCGCTGGGCGAACATCGCGACCCAGCTCGCGGGGGTCATCAGCCCGAAGCTCGACACCCAGCCCATCGCGATGCCCTCGGCGGTCGGCTCGCTGCGCGCCGCGCCGCTGCCGAAGCGATGGCCGCTGCGCTCGTTGAAGGCGCGGTAGCAGACGACGGTGTCCGCGACGCCGGTCGCGACCGCGATCGCCGCCTGCTGGACGGTGGCACAGGCCGCGCCGCCGCCGTAGCCGATCTTGGAGAAGAAGGTGAGGTCACCGAGCCCGGCGGTCTTCGCGACCTCGATCTCGGAGTTGGTCTCCATCGTGAAGGTCGTCAGCCCGTCGACGTCGCGCGGGGACAGGCCCGCGTCGGCCACCGCCGCGAGCACGGCCTCACCGGCGAGCTGCAGCTCGGAGCGCCCGCTGTCCTTGGAGAACTCCGTGGCGCCGATGCCGACGATGGCGGTCTGTCGGGCGAAGGAGCGGCTCACTGGGCGACCTCTGCGGTGACGCTGGCGATCACGTGGTCACCGAGGGAGTTGGACCCGACGACCTTCACGGTGACGAGTGGCCCGTCGACCGCGGCCACCTCGCCGCGCATCGTCATCGTGTCGCCAGCGTAGTTGGGCACGCCGAGCCGGAGCTTTGAGGTCTTGATGACCGTCTGCGGACCGAAGAAATCGGTGACGTAGCGCAGGACGTAGCCGTTGCTGGTCAGGATGTTGGTGAAGATCGTCTTGCTGCCCTTGGCCTGCGCCGTCGCGACGTCGTGGTGCACGTCCTGGTAGTCGCGGGTCGCGATGGCGGTCGCGACGATGTTGCGGACGCTCGCCTCGAGGACGAGCTCGGGCAGCTGCGTGCCGACGGCGACTCCGGTGGTGGTCATGAGGCCGGCCGGAAGGTCGGGCGGAGCGCGCCGCCGGGGACGGGGGTGAAGGCCACCTGCACGGGCTGTCCGACGTAGGTGGTCTCGGGCTGCGATCCAGCCGCCCACTCGCTGACGAGGCGGACGCCCTCCTCGAGCTCGACCAGCAGCACGGTGTGGGGCCGCTCGACGCCGGGCAGCGGTGGATAGTGGTGGGTGACGTGGCTGTAGACGACACCCTTGCCGCTCGACACGGTGAAGCTCATGTCGGTCGAGCCGCAGGACCGGCAGATCGGCTGCGGCGGGTGGTGCAGGGTTGAGCAGGCGCGGCAGGTGCCGATGCGCAGCTCGCCGGCCTCGACGCCCTCCCAGAAGAACGCGTTGTCGCGCCCGATCGCAGGGGCTGGGCGGACCCCGACCTCGGGCGCCTTGGCCGGAGGCTTGAACTTCAGCAGGCGCATGCGGCCGATGCCGACGACCTCGTCGCCGACGAGGTACTCGTGCTTGACGGTGGTGAAGACACCGAGCCCCAACGCGGTCTTCTTCTCCTCCGACAGGTCCTCGGGGGTCGAGCGGACGCTGACCAGCTCGCCGTGGAGCAGCTCGCGGTGGTACTCGTGCTCGTAGTTGACGGCGACCACGCTGGTGTAGCCGGCCTCGTCGAGCAGCCGCATGACGACGTCGTTGGCGGCGCTGCCCTCGGGGTCGCGCGGCGCGTCCATCGTCCAGGTCTGCAGCATCCCGGGGGGCGCGACCAGGTGCCCGCGGGTGTCCGCGGCGTAGGCCTCGTCGAGGTAGGCGGCGTTGTCGTCTCCGAGCGCCTGGCACCAGTGGTGGACCATCGGCAGGTTGACCGGGTCACGGCCGACGCGCAGCGGACCCGGCTCGCCGCCGAGGTGGCGACGGGCCTGCTCCAGCAGGGCGGCCGTGTCAGGACCGGAGTCGAGCACCGTCATGCGGCAGGGACCTCCAGCAGGTGGCACGACCGTTGCGGCCGTGTGCTGGAGACCACACCAGTCCATCGGGTCGCTGTCAAGAACCTGTTCTAGTTTTGCGCCCGCCAAGGCCTTGTGCCCTGACTAGAACACGTACTACTTTTGGGTCGCGGGCAGGCGACGGCGCCGGCCCCCCGAGAAGGAGAACCGCATGCCCGAGCCGGTCATCGTCGAAGCGACCCGCACCCCCATCGGCAAGCGCAACGGCCAGCTCGCCGGGCTGCACGCCACCAAGATCCTCGGCGCGGCGCAGACCGAGGTCATCAAGCGCGCGGGCATCGACGCGGCCGAGGTCGAGCAGGCCATCGGCGGGTGCGTGACCCAGGCGGGCGAGCAGGGCTCCTCCGTCACCCGCAACGCCTGGCTCGGCGCCGGCCTCCCGTGGTCCACCGGCACGACGACCGTCGACTGCCAGTGCGGCTCGGCCATGCAGGCCAACCACATGATCGAGGGCCTCATCCTCTCCGGCGCGATCGACACCGGCATCGCGTGCGGCGTCGAGGCCATGAGCCGCGTGCCGCTCGGCGCCAACGTCTTCAACGGCCCCGGGAAGTCGCACGACGACGACTGGGACCTCGACATGCCCAACCAGTTCGAGGCCGCCGAGCGGATCGCCAAGAAGCGCGGCATCTCGCGCACCGACATCGAGGAGCTCGGCGTCCGGTCGCAGGCCCTCGCCAAGCAGGCCTGGGACGAGGGCCGCTTCGCCCGCGAGGTCTTCGCGATGGAGGCGCCGGTCTTCGACGCCGACGGCAACAAGGTCGGCACGCAGATCGTCGACCGCGACGGTGGCCTGCGCGACACCACCATGGAGGGCCTGGCCAAGCTCAAGCCCGTCCTGCCCGACGGCATCCACACCGCCGGCACCTCCTCGCAGCTCTCCGACGGCGCCGCCGCCATCCTCTGGATGGACCGGGCCAAGGCCGAGGCGCAGGGCCTCAAGGCGCGCGCCCGCATCGTCGCCCGCGTCAACGTCGGCAGCGACCCCTACTTCCACCTCGACGGCCCGGTCGACGCCACCGCCGCCGTGCTGAAGAAGGCGGGCATGTCGATCTCCGACATCGACCTGTTCGAGTGCAACGAGGCCTTCGCATCGGTCGTCCTGTCGTGGCAGCGCGTCCACGACATCCCGATGGACAAGATCAACGTCAACGGGGGCGCGCTGGCGATCGGCCACCCCGTCGGCTCCACCGGCACGCGACTCATCGTCACCGCGCTGCACGAGCTCGAGCGCACCGGCAAGCAGTTCGCCCTCGTGACGATGTGCGCGGGCGGCTCGCTCGCCCCGGCCACGATCATCGAGCGGCTCTAGCCGACCAGACCGCGACGGCGCCGGCTCCGAGGGGGAGCCGGCGCCGTCGTGCGACGTGCCGGCGGACCTGCGTGCACCTCGGTCCTCGCCGGGGTGGGAGCGCGCTGCCGCGACGGGGTGCGCTGTCGAGGTGCACGCAGTCCTGCCGACAGCCAGGGGTACGCCGGGGCTGCGGGTCGGTCAGGCCGCGACGGTGGCGAGGCGAACGGTCGACGGCAGGCCGGCGACCACCTCGACGACGCCCAGGCGCTCGAGGTGCCGCACGTGGGCCATCGTCTCGGCCAGTGCGGCCCGCAGCATCATCCGGGGCAGCTCGTCCCAGGGGCGGTTCCACGTCATCGCCCGGCACAGCACCCAGGGCGTGACCGGGCCGTCGGCGAGGGCCGCACGGATCTCCTCGAGCCGCTCCGCGTGGTGGCCGAGCAGCTCGGCGACCCGCGCGTCGACTCCGGTGAAGCGACCCCTGTGGGCCGGGAGGACCTCGACCGGCTCGTCGCCGGTGAGCAGCGTGAGCGAGGCGAAGAAGTCGCCCAGCGGGTCGCGGTCGGAGGCCTCGAAGCCGTAGAGCCCGACGTGGGAGCTGATGGTCTTGAGCAGGTGGTCCCCGGTCAGCAGCCGGCCGTCGATGCGCATGCACAGGTGACCGGGGGTGTGCCCGGGGGTGTGCAGCAGCTCGACCCGCCGCCCACCGAGGTCGAGCACCCCGGAGTCGAGCGGCCGGTCCGGCAGGACGGGGACGGGCATCCGCAGCGCTTTCGCCGTAGCCATCATCTCGTCGATGTCGCAGGGCCCCGCGTCGGCGGCCCGCAGCAGCTCGACGGTCTCGGCGTACATCACCTCGGGGTCGTCGAGCAGGTAGGCGCGGTGGCGGGCGACCAGGTCGGTGTCGGCGTCGTGCATGCCGACCCAGCAGCCACTCGCCTCGCGGACCCGGCCGATCAGCCCGAGGTGGTCCGGGTGGTGGTGGGTGACGAGCACGCCAGCCACCTCGGAGGCGCTCGTGCCGCAGGCCTCGAGGCCCGCGGTCAGGTCGGCCCAGGAGCGGTCGTCGTTCCAGCCGGTGTCGACGAGGTAGGGGCCGTCGTCGGACTCGAGCACGTAGGCCTGCGTCCAGCCGATCGGGTTGTCGGGCACGACGGTCGGCACGCACCACACCCCCGGCGCGACCAGCTCCGGCGGCGGCTGGACCTTGTCGGGCCGGGCGTCAGGCCGGGCGTCAGGCCGGGCGTCGGGCCGGGCGTCGGACCGGGTGTCAGGTCGCAACGTCGTCCCACGCCGTGAAGTACTGCGGGTGCGGGCCCATCGTCATGACCTCGAGCAGGCCCCAGCCCTCGCCGTCGCCCTCGTTGGTCGTGTAGCGACCGAGGTGGTCGACGATCGCGCCGGGGATCGGGACCATCGCCGGGTCGTCGAGGGAGAAGTCCACGCGCTGCACGACGAGCTCCTCGCCGTGGTACATCCCGTGCTTCCAGTCGGCGTCGAAGCCGTAGCCCGTGCCGCGCGCGAGGTGCACCGGGCGCACCGCCTCGCCCTCGAGCACCAGCCCGCCGCGGAAGCGCACCGTGGCGCCGGTGACCATCCGGGTGCCAGGCGCGAAGCGCAGCTCGTGCTCCGGGCGACCGAGGTGCTCGACCCGACCGTCGGCGAACAGCCGGATGCCCTCCTCGATCGTGCGCCGGCCGAGCCCGTCTTCCTGGCACATGTAGACCAGCGAGCTCTTCTCGAAGCGCACGACGAAGTAGTTCCAGTAGAAGCCGTTGGGCGCCATCGTCGGCTTGCCGCCCTCGGGCTCGCCGACCGGACGCACCCCCCACGACCGGTCGCGCGAGCCCCAGAAGCGGTCCGGGGTCACGGCGACCTCGCGGCCGTCGAGCAGCAGGGTCCCCGTCCAGGACCCGGTCTGCAGGAAGCGCATCGTGTCCATGGTGCGGCGACCGAAGGAGGAGTCGAGCGTCATCCGCGGTTCCTCGTACGCCGGAACGGCCCCCTCCCAGACGGCGTCGACCGCGAAGCCGTCGGTCTCCTCGCACACGAAGCGCACCTTCTTCAGGCCCTCGATCACCTCGACGCGCAAGGGGCCGACCTTCGTGTCGAGCCGGTCGAGCCCGAGCGGCCGCGAGGACCGCACGACGGTCTGCGTCGAGCCGTAGGACGCGGCGATGAAGGCGTCGGTGACGTCGAGGTTGGGGTACTGCCCGAGCCCCATCGCCATGAAGAAGTCGTCGCTCGAGCCGTGCATCGAGAAGTAGCAGCGGTCGTAGAAGTTGCGGTCGGAGGTGCCGACCGTCGCCATCGTCTCGGCGACCTGGTGGATGGGCAGCTCGTCCAGTGGCGAGAGCATCAGGCAGCGCCCTTCTCGTCGAGCATCCTCGTGGTGAGGACGACGGGGGCGTTGCTCTGGCCCATGTCGTGGTCGGCGGGGATGAGCCCCCAGTCCTTGAAGATCACCGCGAGCCTCCCCATGATCACGCAGAACCGGAACCCGGCGAACAGCTCGTAGTAGTCGAACGCCTTGGCGCTGCGACCCGACCGCGACTCGAAGCGCGCGATCATCGCCTCCTTCGACGGGAAGCCCGGCAGCCGCGGCTCGTTCATCCCCTCGGAGTGGTGGCGGTCGAGGAACCACGCCCAGGCCAGGTCCTGCGAGGGCGATCCGAGGACGGCCATCTCCCAGTCGACGACCGCGAGCCGCTCCCCCGAGGGCGTGAACATCACGTTGCCGATCCGCGAGTCGCCCCAGCAGAAGACCGTGCCGTCGTCCTCGGGCTTGTTGCCCTTCAGCCAGGCGAGCGCGCGGCGCGCGACGGTGAGGTCCTCGGTCTGGGCGACCGACTCGAGGAACCGCTCGTAGTAGTCGAGCTGCGCGTCGAGCCCGGTGAGCAGCGGCGGCAGGTCCAGCGTCGACGGGTCCAGTGCGGAGATCTCGGCGATGGTGTCCACCGCCCCCCAGAAGACCCGCTCCTGCACCTCGGGCGAGGACTCCTTGAGCCAGCCGCCCATCGTGTAGGGCGGGTTGTCCTCGGGGATCACCCCGTCGACGAAGGCCATCACGAAGAAGGGCGCGCCGAGCACCGTCGGGTCGGTCTCGAACCACCGCACCGCCGGCACCGGCACCGCGGTCTGCGTCGCGAGGGTGACCAGGATCTGGTGCTGGGCGTCGAAGGCCGCATCGGGGAACAGCGTGTAGCCGGTCGGAGCGACCCGCACCACGAGGCGGTCGACCTTCCCGCCGTACGTCGCGTCGACGATGATCGTCTCGTTGGAGAAGCCGGTGGCTCCGGGGCCGGCGAAGTCGCCGAGCTCGACGTCGGCCCCGACCTTCTCGGCGAGCCAGGCAGCCAGCGCCTTCCTCGACTGCTCGACGTCACGCTGGGCGGGGATCGGCACGGTCGACTCCTTCGTCGGTGTGGAGCGGAACCTAGAACCTGTTCTCGTCAGGCCGCAAGGGCCGTCAGCTCCGCGAGCGTGCCGAGTGTCGGCATCGCCGGCAGCGACAGGGCCACCCGGTCGCA
The DNA here is from genome assembly GCA_030697205.1 of Mycobacteriales bacterium. Taxonomy (NCBI): domain Bacteria; kingdom Bacillati; phylum Actinomycetota; class Actinomycetes; order Mycobacteriales; species Mycobacteriales bacterium. Next base: position 12,788 of record JAUYQP010000006.1, on the reverse strand, counting down.
CCCGCCGAAGCGCCGCCGCAGTCCCGCCGCGACCTCCGCGGGAGTCCCCACGAGCGCGATCGCGTCGACCACCTCCTGCGGCACCGCACCGGGCAGCTCGGCCCAGCGCCCGGCGCGGGTCAGGTCGCGCAGCTCCACCTGCAGGTCGCCCCAGCCGTGGACGTCGAGCACCTGGCGGTAGGCGGGGGTCGAGGCGTAGAAGGCCACCAACCCGCGTACGCCGGCTGTCGCCGCCTCGTGCTCCAGCTCGTCACGCGCGACGCCCACGATCGCCTGGCCCACCACCTGGAAGCCGGCCGGCGCGGCGGAGGTCTGGGGCAGGGTCAGCTCCGCGACGGAGCGGTCCGTGCAGAACGGGTGGACCAGCAGCCCGTCGGCGACCTCGACCGCCATGGCCGTCATGCGTGGCCCCATCGCGCCCACCAGCACAGGCGCAGGCGGCCCGTCGAGAGCGGGCGGGACGAAGACCGGCGGGCAGTAGGTGTGACGGGTCCAGCGGCCCTCGAAGGCGAGTGGCTCTCCCGTCGCCCACGAGCGCTGGATGGCCTTGACCGCGAGCACGCACTCGCGCAGCTGCTCGACCGGCGACTCCCACACCGAGCCGTAGCGGTCCTCGACGTGGCGCTTCACCTGCGACCCGAGGCCGAGGGCGAAGCGCCCGCCGGTGGTCCGCTGCAGGTCGTGGGCGAGGTGCGCGAGGTGCATCGGCGAGCGGGGCAGCGCGATGGCCACGTTGCTGTAGAGGTCGAGCGGGACCCCTGTCGCGGCGGCGACGCCGAGCGGCAGGAACACGTCGCCCGGGCCCTCGTAGGTGAAGACGCCGGCGAGGCCGGCGTCGGCGAGCTGTCGCACCGCGCCGGGCACGGCGGTGAGGTCGGCGTCGAGCCGGGTGTCGAGTCGCACGGTGGCCTCCCGGGGACACAATAACGAGAACAGGTTCTAGCAGAATCGGCTCAGCGCTGTTACGGTCCCGGCGCACCCGGAGACGACCACAGGCACGGCGAGAGGACGCGAACCATGGCACGGCAGCTCGAGGTCACGGTCGAGTCGACCTGCATCAGCTCCGGCTACTGCCGCAACCACGCGCCGGACGTCTTCGGCAGCGGACCGGCACGCAAGTCGGTCGTTCTGAAGAACCCGGTCGAGGAGACCGGTGCGGTGCGCGAGGCCATGGAGAGCTGCCCGGTCGAGGCCATCTCCGCGGTCGACGCCGAGACCGGCGAGGACGTCTTCCCGTAACGAGAGAAGGGCACCACCTGTGAGCGAGGAGCACCTGCTCGTCGAGAAGTCCGGACACGTCCTGACACTCACCTTCAACAACCCCGCGGCGAAGAACTCCTTCACCCCCAACATGCTGTCCCGCATGGCGGACGCCTGGGTCCAGGCCGATGAGGACGACGACATCCGCGTCGTCATCCTCACCGGGTCGACGGAGGTCTTCTGCGCGGGCGCAGACCTCAAGGCGATGGGCCGCGACCCCGCACCCGACGACGAGCACGGCAAGCGCTTCAAGTCCGACGCCGGCATGGCCTGGCGCGCCCTGCTGCGCCACTACCGCCTCACCAAGCCGCTCATCGCCGCGGTCGAGGGCCCCGCGATCGCCGGGGGCACCGAGATCCTGCAGGCCACCGACATCCGCGTGGCGGGCGAGTCGGCGACCTTCGGCGTCGCCGAGGTCCGCCGCGGTCTCTTCCCGCTCGGCGGCTCCACGGTGCGGCTGCGTCGCCAGATCTCCTACACCAACGCCGCCGAGCTGCTGCTCACGGGCAGGACCATCTCGGCCCAGGAGGCCAAGGACATGGGCCTCATCGGCCACGTCGTGCCCGACGGCCAGGCGCTCGCCAAGGCCCACGAGATCGCCCAGGCGATCTGCGCCAACGGCCCGCTCGCGGTGAAGGCGGTCAAGCGGTCGCTGCAGGAGACCGAGGGTCTGCCGGAGGAGGATGCGCTCAAGGTCGAGCTCGAGATCGGTATGCGCGTCTTCATGACCGAGGACGCCAAGGAGGGCCCGCGGGCCTTCGCCGAGAAGCGCACGCCGAACTTCACCGGTCGCTAGGCGCGCGCGGTGAGCACCCCCGAGCCGACCGTCCTCACCGACTCCGCCGACGTCCTCGCCGACGCCGTGCGCGGCCTGCTCGAGGTCGCGGTCCGCACCCAGGTAGGTCGCGACGACGTGCTCGCGGCGGCCGACGCCGTCGAGGGCGTCACCGCGCTGCTCAGCCGCGACCTGCGCCACGGACCGTGGACGCCGGACCGCACCGACCCGCGACCCTCGCCCTACAACGCCGTCATCGGCACGGGCAACCCGCTGGCCGCCCCGGTCGTCCTGACGGCCCGCGAGCCGGCCGGCGTCCACGGCCACGTCCGCTTCGGAACGGCGTACGAGGGTGCCCCTGGTCTGGTCCACGGCGGCGTGCTGTCGATGGTCATGGACCAGGTCTTCGGCGAGGCGGCGATCGCGGCCGGCGTCGGCGGGATGACCGTCGGCCTCGAGGTCCGCTACGTCGCGCCGACACCTCTCGACTGCGTGCTCGAGGTCGACGGGCGGGTCGTCGACGCTGGCGAACGCAAGGTGCGGCTCGAGGGCTCGATCCGGGTCGGCGGCACGACCACCGTGACCGCCACCGCGACCTTCTTCCGCATCACCGCCGAGCACGCCCAGCGGTTGTTCCCCCACCTGGTCCGCGAGTGACCCTCGAGGCCGAGACAGCGACAGGCGAAGGGGCCGCCCCGAAGGGCAAGTGGGGTCCCTACGGCCGCCGCCCGCTGGTGGTGCTCTGCCTCATCGGCCTCGTCGACGCGGTCGACCGGGGTGTCCTGCCCGGCGTCATCGAGCTGGTCAAGGACGACCTGGGCCTCTCGGACTTCCAGGCCGGCCTGCTGTCCAGCGCGATCGTCGTTGCGACCCTCCTGGTGGCCGTCCCCGGCGGCTTGCTCGCCGACCGCCGCGACCGGCGCACCCTCATGGCGATCGTGCTGTGCCTGTGGTCCGCGGCCACCGCGCTGTCGGCAGGAGTGCGGTCCTTCCCGCAGCTGTTCGCCGTGCGGTCGCTGCTCGGTGTCGGCGACGCCATCAACGACCCCGCAGCCCAGTCCCTGGTCGCCGACTACTACCCGCCCGCGGTACGCGGTCGCGCCTACGGCTGGCAGCGCGTCGTCCCGACGGCCGGTGTCGCCGTGGGCGCGGTGGTCGGCGGCGTGCTGGGCGAGGCGTTCGGCTGGCGCGTCGCGGTGCTCGCCGTCGCCCTGCCCGGTCTGGTCGTGGCCGTCATGGTGCGCCGGCTCCCGCTGCCCGAGCGCGGCGCCTCCGACCTGCCGAGCGTCACCGCGACCGGTGCGCCGCCGACGCTGCTGCCCTCGCAGGCCTCCCCCGTGCTCGCTCCGCTGTCGACCCGGCAGTCCCTGATGGCGTGCCTGCGCGTCCCCTCCCTGCGGGCCCTGCTGTTCGCGACGTCCATCACGACCGCGTCCCTGGCCGCGCTGGGCTTCTGGGGCATCGCCTACCACCAGCGGGCTTCCGGGCTCTCCGCCTCGAAGGCGGCCGCCGTGGCAGGCGGCGCGATCCTGGTCGGTGCCATCATCGGCGGCTTCGGCGGTGGGGTGCTGGCGGACAGGTTGAGGGGCCGGGTCAAAGGCGCTGCCCTCCTGCTGGGCGCCTGCACCACCGCCGCCGGGACGGTCCTGCTGCTGCTGTCGTTCAACGACGGCATCCCCGTCTACGGCGTGCGACTGCCCCTGCAGGTCCTGGCCGTCGCCCTCATCGTGGCCGCCCTGCCCGCTCTGACCGCGATGACGACCGAGGTGGTGCGGCCGCACCTGCGCGGCACCGCCTTCGGCCTGCTGAAGCTGTTCGCGAACCTCTTCGCCGCGCTGACGCCGCCCCTCATCGGCTTCATCGCGGACACCCGGCAGATCACCGTGGACGGCGAGGAGACCGGTGACCTGGGCTTCGCGTTCAGGTGGACCGTCTGGGCCGTGCTGCTGGGCAGCGCCCTGCTGCTCTACGGCCGGCGCCACGTCGAGGAAGACGTGCGGGCTGCTTCGGCTTGACCGCCCGCCGCACCACTGCTCTACTCAGATGTAGAACACGTTCTAGTCGCTCTGGAGAGCCCCGTGTACCTCGACTACACCCCCGCCCAGCACGAGCTGCGCGATCAGCTGCGGACCTACTTCGCCAGCCTGCTCACCCCCGCCGTCAGGGAGGCCATCGCCTCCGAGGGCAGCAACGCCGGCGGCGAGACGGTCCGTGAGATCCGTCAGAAGATGGGCGCCGACGGCTGGCTCGGCATCGGCTGGCCCACGGAGTACGGCGGCCAGGGGCGCTCCGTGCTCGAGCAGTTCGTGTTCTTCGACGAAGCGACCCGCGCCGGTGCCCCGGTCCCGATGATCGCGCTCAACACCGTCGGGCCGACGCTGATGCGCAACGGCTCCCAGGAGCAGAAGGACTACTTCCTGCCGCGGATCCTGGCCGGCTCGCTCGACGTGGCGATCGGCTACACCGAGCCCGGCTCCGGCACCGACCTCGCGTCGCTGCGCACCCGCGCGGAGCGCCAGGGCGACGAGTTCGTCGTCAACGGCAACAAGGTCTACACGACCGGTGGTGCGACGGCCGACTTCATCTGGCTGGCCGCCCGCACCAACCCCGACGCCGCCAAGCACAAGGGCATCTCGATCCTGCTGGTCGACACGACCGACCCCGGCTTCACCGCCACACCGATCGTGACGATCGGCGGCGAGGTCACGACCGCGACCTACTACGAGGACATCCACGTCCCGGCGTCGATGGTCGTCGGCGAGGTCGACGAGGGCTGGCGCCTCATCACCTCCCAGCTCAACCACGAGCGGGTCGCGCTCGCTGCCATGGGCGGCCGGTCGCTCGAGCTGTTCGAGTCGGTGCGGGCCTGGGCCTCCCACGAGACCAACGCAGACGGCACCCGGCTCATCGACGTCCCCTGGGTCCGCTCCGCGCTCGCCCGCGTCTACGCCCGCCTCGAGGCGCTGAAGCTCCTCAACTGGCGGATGGCCTGGAAGACCGAGGTCGGCACCCTCACCCCGGCCGACGCCAGCAGCGGCAAGGTCTACGGCTCGGAGACCGACATCGAGTCCTACCGCAGCCTGCTCGAGATCATCGGCCGCGCCGGCTTCCTGCAGAAGGGCTCCGCGGGCGCCGAGCTCGCGGGCGTCCTCGAGAAGGCCTACCGCAGTGCCCCCGTCCGGACCTTCGGCGGCGGTTCCAACGAGGTGCAGCGCGAGATCCTCGCGCAGACCGCCCTCGGCCTGCCCCGCAGCAAGCGCTAGGAGAGCGACCCATGGACTTCACCCCCACCGAGGAGCAGGACGACGTCCGCGGCCTCGCCACCCAGCTGTTCGCGACAGCGACGCACCCCGAGCTCGCGCAGACCGGCTTCGACCAGCAGCTGTGGGCCAAGCTCGCCGAGGCGGGCCTGCTGGCGCTGCCGGTGTCGGAGGAGCTCGGCGGCGCCGGCCTCCCGCTGTCGGTCGCGGCCGTGCTCGCCGAGGAGTGCGGCCGGGCCGCGGGCCGCGTCCCGCTCGTCCCCGTCCTCGCCGCGCTGCCGCTGCTCACCGCCGCGCAGGGCGACCTCATCGGCCGCGTCCTGTCCGGTGACGCGATCGTCGTACCCGCCCTGCAGGCCGACGGCTGGGGCGCCGGCCTCACTGCGTCCGGTGAGGGCGACGCCCTCACCGTCTCCGGCACCCAGCTGGCCATCGCGTGGGCCCGCGAGGCCTCCCACGCCGTCGTCGCCGCAGGCGACGTCCTCGCCCTGGTCGACCTCGGCGGCCCCGGGGTCGACCGCGTCGACGAGCGGGTGAGCTCGCAGGAGCCGCACGCCACCCTCGTCCTCACCGGCGCCCCCGCCGTGACGCTGACCACCGGTGCCGAGGCCGTGACCGCAGCGGTCTCCCGGCTCGCCCTGCTGCAGGCCGCCCTCGCTGTCGGCATCGCGGAGGAGTCGCTGAAGATCGCGGCGGCCCACGTCTCCACCCGCGAGCAGTTCGGCAAGCCGCTCGCGACCTTCCAGGCCATCACCTACCAGGTGGCGGACTGCTGGATCGACGTCGAGGCGATGCGCCTCACCGCGCAGCAGGCGACGTGGCGCGTCGACCAGGGCCTGCCGGCCGCGGAGCAGACCGCGATCGCGGCGTTCTGGGCTGCCGAGGGCGTGCAGCGCGTGGTGTCCAAGGCGGTGCACCTGCACGGCGGTCTGGGCGTCGACGTCAGCTACCCGCTGCACCGCTGGTTCCTCATGGGCAAGGTCGTCGAGCTCTCGCTCGGCGGTGCGCAGCGCCAGCTCGAGGACCTCGGCGCACTGCTCGCGGCACGGTGACGTTCGACGCCGCAGCAGCCGAGGTCGGCCGGGCCTGGTTCCCGGTCGACCCCGAGCCGTCCCCCCGACGGCTACGCAAGCACGCCCTCGCCGACGAGCTGCGCGGGCTGGTGAGCGACCTGCTCTACCTCGACGTCGAGGCCGCCGACGAGGCCGCACTGACCGACGTCGAGCAGCGGCTGCAGGCGGCCCGCGAGGCCCTCGCCGCCCTGCCCGACCTGCGCGGCCAGAACCTCCACATCACCGACCACGACGCGTCGCTGTTCGAGCGCTCGCCGCTGTCCGGCCGTTCCAACGCACTGGCCGCGCCGCTGGTGCTGGAGTTCGACGGGCCCCTCACCTTCGGCCACGCGACCTACGGCGAGCAGTACGAAGGACCGCCCGACACCGTCCACGGCGGCTACGTCATCTCCGCCTTCGACGACCTGCTGGGAGTGGCCCAGGCGGCGTCAGGGATCGCCGGCCTGACCGGGACGCTGACGGTGAAGCTGCTGCGTCGTACCCCTCTGAACACCCGCATCGACTACGAGGCCGGCGTGCGCTCCCACGAGGGTCGCAAGATCCTCGCCTGGGGGCGCAGCCTGCTCGACGGCGAGGTCCTCGCCGAGGCGGAGGGCGTCTTCATCGAGCCGCGCGGCGGCCACCCCGGCCAAGTCATGCGCGAGGCCCTCAGCAGCAGTTGAGTTCGGCAGCAAGGTGTGGTCCGGGTTGACTCACGCAGGGCGGCTAACGGCACTTCTCAGCGGTCGCCGATCACCGGCATATGTGGACCTACCCGTTCCAGGGTGCTGGGCGGCCGCTTATTTTGCAAACGTCTCGGAGCCGGACAGACTGGTGCCAGGGGCGGACGGCTGCCCGTAGCGGCGGGGGGCATTGCAGTGGACGACCGCTTGCCGGCGTTGATCGATGTGGCCCGCGCCATCACTGGCGCCACCACGTTCGACGCCGTCGAGGCGGCCGTGTGCGAGTCGGTGGTTTCCCTGCTCCGGACGGACCGCGGTCGGCTCATCTCCTGGGCGGACCTGGGATCCCACGGGTTCGGCAGCTTCTTGGACCGTGCAGTCGCGGAGGAGCGTCCGGTCGTCGCCGAGCCGGGTGACGAGCAGGACCACCTGAGGCGGTTGGGGTTCTGCGCCGGGCTGGCGGCTCCGATCCCGGTGCACGGAGGTCCGACGTGGTGCTTGCTTGTTACGCAGGGCCAGCCCGACAAGGCCTTCGGTGAGGAGGAGCTGCAGCTGGTCGGCTTCATCACGGCGCTGGGCGGCGCGGCCTTGGAGCACCTTGCCAAGAGCGAGGCACGCTTCCGCTCGCTCGCGCAGAACAGCAGTGATGTCATCACCCTCGTCGACACGGATGGACTGGTCACCTACCAGAGCGCCGCGGCGGCACGCGTCTTCGACAACTCCGAGTCGGTGGTCGGCCGGGCAGTGCGCGACTGGGCGCACCCCGACGACCTGCCGGCGTTCGAGCAGGCCCTGGCCGACGCGCAGAATCGTCAGCACGTTCGCATCGAGTGCCGCTTGATGCATGCCAAGGGGACCTACATCCACGTGGAGACGACGATCTCCAACCTCCTCGACGAGCCGACCGTTGCAGCTCTGGTGCTCAACACCCGCGACGTCAGTGAGCGGCGCCGCCTCGAAGACGAGCTCCGCGAGCGAGCTCTGCACGACGCCCTGACCGGCTTGCCGAACCGGACCCTGTTCCATGACCGCGCCCGGCACGCGCTCGAGCGCGGGCTACGCGAGCGGGTGCCGATCTGCGTCGCCTTCATGGACCTCGACGACTTCAAGGCTGTCAACGACACGTTCGGCCATGCCGTCGGCGACGAGCTGCTGTGCGCGATCGCCGATCGGCTTGCCTCCTGCATGCGCCCCACGGACACCGTGACACGACTCGGTGGCGACGAGTTCGCCTTCTTGCTCGAGGACACGGAGCTGGAAACCGCGGTCGCGATCGTCGAGCGGATCCTCGCCGCGGTGAGCCAGCCGGTCGCTCTGGCGGGCACCGAGATGGTGATCAGGGCGAGCGTCGGACTGACGTGCACCGAGGGGCTCTACACCGACGCGGATCAGCTGCTGGCTCATGCCGACGCGGCCATGTACGCCGCGAAGGCGAAGGGCACTCACGGCTTCGAGTTGTTCGCACCCGAGATGCAGGCGGCGACCGAGGCCCGCCTGGCCCTGCGCCGCGAGATCGACCGAGCGCTCCGTAGTGACGAGTTCCGGCTGCACTACCAGCCGATCATTGACACGTGCACGCAGCAGACCGTCGGCATGGAGGCACTGATCCGCTGGGAGCACCCGAAGCGCGGGCTGCTGACGCCAGGGCAGTTCATCGACGTCGCGGAGAACAGCGGGCAGATCGTCGAGATGGGCCAGTGGGTGCTCCTCACCGCCTGCGCGGACGCGGCCCGCCTACCTCCGCAGACCTATATCAGCGTCAACCTGTCGGCACGGCAGCTTCAGGATCCTCGGCTAGTCGAGCACGTCACCGACGCCCTGGAGCGCAGTGGCATCGGAGCGGACCGGCTGATCCTCGAGATCACCGAGACGGCGGCGATGGCCGACACCGAGGGCACGATCAGCAAGCTGCACGAGCTCAAGGCCGTTGGGGTCAAGCTCGCCCTCGACGACTTCGGCACCGGCTACTCCCCGCTGAGCTACCTGCGCCGGTTCCCCGTTGACCTGATCAAGATCGACCGATCTTTTGTCTTCGAGATCGAGCGGAGCTCAGCAGACCTCGCCATCGTGCGGGGCGTCATCGACATGGCGCACGCGCTCGGCCTGCGCGCTGTCGCGGAGGGCGTGGAGACCGAGGCGCAATACGCGGTTCTGACCGAGCTGGGCTGTGACCTCGGGCAGGGATACCTGTGGATGCGTCCAGCACCCCTCGACGAGGTTGTCGCCGTCGTCTAGGGCACCTGCCTCGGTCCTGCCAAAGGCTCGCACCCGTCGGCAAGCGGAGCATCGCTTCCTAGGCGCAGCCGACGGGCTTGTTGGCCTTCGGCCACAACTCCACGTTGCCGTTGTCCCGCACGAGGTACACGAGGCGGTCCCATGCCTTCGGCGAGTACCAGAGGGCGTAGCCGCTGTTCCGGTAGCCGGTGTCGACCGCGTCTGCCGGCAGGGTGGTCTTCGCCTCTTAGCCCTCCCGCAAATCAGGCGCGAAGTCGAGCACGCCATTCGGGTCCTTCACGTAGGTGCGCTTGCGCCTCGGGTCGTCGTACGTCCGTCCCTGCGGCCAGGACAGGCCGAGGAAGTGGGCCTTCTGCCAGTTGCAGTTCTCTGGACCGGCGTTGGATTCGACCTGGTCGCGGCTGACGGGGTCACCCTTGAGCGTCCACGCGCCCGAGGGCTCGACCACGCCGTCCGCCTCGCCGCACGCCGCGAGCACGATGATGGCGACCAGCACTAGGCCGAGACGAAACTGCACAGCGGTGTGACGCATCGCGAGAGCCTCTGGTTCCCCTGGCGCAGCCTCGCGGGCCGCTAGACGCAGCCGGCTATCACTCCTGTGGACAACCTGTTTCCGCGGAAACACCGACCCGCGAAGAAGGCCCGGATACCCGTCCGGCAGACCTCGCTGCCGAACCGAGCAGCAGCTGAGCTACAAGCGCCAGGTCGAGGGGCGTACGACGAGGACCCCGCAGGTGATCACCACGATGGCCGCACCCGACAGCGCGATCACGGGTCCGACGCCGAGCGACTCGGCGATCGCGCCGCCCGCGAGGGTGCCGACGACCGAGCCGCCCCAGGTGAGCATCAGCGTGCCCATGACCCGACCGTGGAAGGCGGGGTCGACGAGGCGCAGCAGCAGGGTGCGCAGCAGCACCTGCTGCAGGCCGTTGCCCGCACCGCAGACGGCCAGTGCGACAGCGGCGACGACGGGCGAGCCGGTGAGGCCCCACACCACGACGGCGAGGCCCCATGCGAGGGTGGCGAGGTAGAACAGCCGGCCCTCGCGCCGCGGGCCACCGGAGCGGACGGCGAGCAGGACCGACGGGGGCACCGAGCCGAGACCCACCATCGTCGACAGCACGCCGAGCATCAGCGGGCCGCCACCGAGCTCGTCGGTGACCATCAGCGGCATCAGCGCGAGGAAGACCCACCCGACGACCCCGGTGAGCAGGCCGACGGCGGTGATGGCGAGCGCATCGGGGCTGCGCCGGAGGTAGCGGATCCCCTCGACCAGCTCAGACACGGGCCGGCCGGCTGCCCGCGGTGGCTTACCGGAGGTGCGGATGCGCAGGAAGACGACGACGCAGGCGGCGTTCGCCACGGCGAAGAGCAGGTAGCCCGCGGTCTCTCCGGACTGCGAGATGAGCGCGCCCGCGGCGAGGGGCCCGACGACGCGGGCGATGCCGCCCTGCACCGACCCCAGCGCGGTGGCGCCCACGACCTGGTCGGGCCGCACGATCTGCGCGACGTAGGCCTGTCGAGCCGCGACCTCGCTGACGACGGTCGCACCGGTCAGCGCCGACAGCGCGACGAGCGCGGGGTAGCCGAGGGCGTCGGTCGCCGTGAGGCCCGCGAGACCGAGCGCCCCGAGGGCGCAGACCGCGCGCGACACGATGACGGTGAGCCGGCGGTCGACGGCGTCGGCGAGGACGCCCGACGGCAGCGCCCCGATGAACATCGGCAGGAAGTAGGCGACCGAGACGAGCGAGACCGCCAGCGGCGAGTCGGTGAGCAGCCGGGCGCTGTAGCCCATCGACAGGATGAAGCCCCAGATGCCGAAGGCGAAGGCCGTCGACCCCAGCCAGTAGTTGCGGTAGTCCGGGTCCGACAGCAGCTCTACGGCGAGCATCCGCTCGCGCGGGGGCGCGGTGACCGGCGGTGCGGCCATGCCCACCTCCCGAGATCGGACCGGCGTGACCCTAGCGCAATTACTAGAACGTGTTCCATACTGCCGGGACAACCAGGCGAAGGAGTCACGGCGTGCAGAACCGCGAGCACATCTGGATCGACGGTCACTTCCAGGCCCCCAGCGGCACCGGGACCATCGACGTCATCAGCCCCCACACCGAGCAGGTCATCGCGACCGTGCCCGACGGCACCACTGCCGACATCGACAAGGCCGTCGACGCGGCCCGCCGCGCGTTCGACGGCGAGTGGTCCGGGACGACGCCGAAGGAGCGCGGCGCCTACCTGTCCGCGATCTCGGCGGCGATCCTCGGCCGGATGAACGAGTTCGCGAAGACGATCGCCGAGGAGATGGGTTCGCCGTACTCCTGGGGTCAGCTCGGCCAGGTCCTGTCGAGCACCATGGTCTTCGACTACTACGCCGGGCTCGCCGAGACCTTCCACTTCGAGGAGGTCCGCAACGGCGTCATGGGACCGGCGCTGGTCCGCCGCGAGCCGGTCGGCGTCGCCGCCGCGATCGTCCCGTGGAACGTCCCGCTGTTCACCACCGCGCTCAAGCTCGCGCCCGCGATCCTCGCCGGCTGCACCGTCGTGCTCAAGCCCGCGCCGGAGACGCCGCTCGACGCCTACCTGCTCGCCGAGGTCCTCGAGGAGGTCGGCCTGCCCAAGGGCGTCGTCAACATCGTGGTCGCCGGTCGCGAGGTCGGCGAGCACCTCGTCCGCCACCCCGGCATCGACAAGATCGGCTTCACCGGCTCGACGGCCGCGGGCCGCGCAATCGGCGCCATCGCCGGTGAGCAGCTCAAGCGGGTCACGCTCGAGCTCGGCGGCAAGAGCGCCGCGATCGTCATGGACGACGCCGACCTGTCGACCGCGGTGCCCGCGATCCTGGGGTCGGGCTTCATGAACAACGGCCAGGCCTGCGTCGCGCAGACCCGGGTGCTCGCCCCGCGCGACCGCTACTCCGAGGTCGTCGAGGCGCTCGTCGAGCACACCCGCAACGAGGTCGTCGGCGACCCGCTCGACCCGACCACGACGATCGGCCCGCTCGTGACCGCGCGCCAGCGCGACCGCGTCGAGGGCTACATCGCCACCGCGCAGAAGCAGGGCGGCAAGGTCGCTGTCGGCGGCGGCCGCCCGGGCGAGCAGGGCACCGGCTGGTACGTCGAGCCGACGATCGTCGTCGACGTCGAGCCCGGCCACACCATCGCGCAGGAGGAGGTCTTCGGTCCGGTCGTCAGCGTCATCGCCTACGACACCCCGGCCGACGCGCTGCGGATCGCCAACGACAGCGAGTACGGCCTGTCCGGCACGGTCTTCACCGCTGACGTCGCGGCCGGCATCGACGTCGCCCGCAAGGTCCGCACCGGGACCTACACCGTCAACTCCTTCTCGCTGGAGTTCGCGGCGCCCTTCGGCGGCTACAAGTCCTCCGGCATCGGCCGCGAGCTCGGCCCGGAGGGCCTGTCGGCCTACCTCGAGTCGAAGTCGATCTCGCTGCCGCACGGCACCGAGGTCCCCGGCGTGCCGGTCGTCTGACCCACGCTCCACCGTCGGGGGGGGGCGGGGGCCCCCC
>JAUYQP010000005.1 GCA_030697205.1 Mycobacteriales bacterium | reverse complement strand
TGCTGACGGGCTCACGGCTGCGGCGGATGTGCACGAGCTGCTCGCGATGCAGGCCGAGATCGCCGCCGCTCTCGCTGGCCGGTTGCAGGTCGTGGATGCGACGCAGACCTGGCAGCAGACCGGGTCGCGGGCGCAGTGGGCGTGGCTCGCCCGACACTCCGCGACAGAGACGTCCGCGCCGATGAGTGCGGGTGAGGCCCGCCGGTGGGCGAAGCTCGCGAAGGGCCTGCGGGAACGACCGGCGGTGGAGCGGCTGCTGCGGTCGGCGCGGATCACCGCGGCGCACGCGACGGTGCTGCTGACGCAGCTCGACCTGCTCGACAAGCGGGTCCTCGGGACCTCGTTGAACACCCCGGAGTGGTTGGCCGTGCAGGAGCAGGCGTTCTGCGACCTCGCGGAGCTCACCGACCCGCTCGTGCTCCAGCGGGAGCTCGGTAAGCGCCTACGTGCCCTCGCCCCGGAGCCGGCAGCGGAGGAGGACCGCGACAAGGTCACCGAACGCAAGGCGTCCCTGACGGAGGGGTTCGCGGGGATGTGGAACCTGCTCGGGACCTTGGACCCCCACAGCGGGCAGGTGCTGAAAGCAGCATTGAGTGCGTGGCGGCGCAACGACCAGACCGCTGGGGACACCCGCACCCCCGCGCAGCGTGACGTCGACGCGCTCGTCGGGATCGCCAGCGCCTGGATGTCGCGGACCGAGACCGTCACCCGAGGCCGCGGTGTTCAGGTCGTCGTGACTGTGCCCGAGGAGCGGTTGGCTGCGCATCAGAGCCAGCGTGACCTCTACGGGGTCCCGGTCACGTGCCCCGACAGCGGAGCCCGGCTCCCCGACCCGCTGACCGAGCCGCTGTTCACCCGCGACGGGAAGCTCCTCCCGCACACCGACACCACCGGCCTAGACGCACTGCACCCAGACCTGCTCGGGGACCCGGTCCCACCCGCGACCTACCCCGACGGGAGCGCGGTCGCGGAGACCACGCTGGACATGCTGCTGTGCAACGCGACCCTGACCCGGGTCGTTCTCGACCAGGACTCAGCGGTGCTCGACGTCGGACGGGGCAGCCGCGTCTTCACGCACCCGCAGTGGCTCGCGAGCATGACCCAATGGCAGTGGCAGTGCGCGACCGACGGCTGCCACGCCCCTGCTGACCGTCTCGAGCTGCATCACGCCCTGTGGTGGCGCGACGGCGGCACCACCGACCTCGTCAACTGCGCCCCGCTCTGCCACGGCACCAGCAGCTGCCACAGCCGCGTCCACGACGGCGCGACCCTTCGGCTACGCGACGGACGGCTCCTCGACCAACGCGGCTTCCGACCCGCCGACCACGACAACGACCACGTCTGGCCACCACCCCTGCCGACGCGCCCGCCGCGCCAGGCCCGCACCGCAGCAGCTGCGAGCCAGCGCCTCCACACCATCCTCGGCACCGCTGCGGCCTGACGCACGGAGCGTGCTCTGGCGGCTGCGCGGCACATACCCTCACCGTGCCTCAAGCGCCGACCCACCGCTCATCAGGAGTCCGAGATCAACGTCGTCATCACCGGCTCGGCGCGTGGGATCGGGCTCGAGCTCGTACGGCTGTACCTCGCGGCTGGAGCACAGGTCTGGGCAACGGTGCGCAGCACCGACGATGCCAAGCGGCTGGAGGTACTGGGAGCTGCTGCGCCTGTCGTGGACGTCACGGACGCCCGCTCCGTCGATCACCTGGCAACTCTGATCAGCGACAGGGCCATCGACCTTCTCATCAACAACGCAGGCGTTCTTGGCCCGGAGCGGCAGTCCACGAGCGACATGGACTTCGAGGGCTTCGCCGACGTGCTCGCCGTCAACACCTTGGGTCCGCTGCGTGTCACCCAGGCGCTGCTGCCTGCGTTGCTCAGGTCCGGTGAGGCCACGGTGGCTGTCGTGACGAGCCGGATGGGCTCGCTGTCCTACGCCAAGTCGGACACCGTCGCGTACCGCGCCTCGAAGGCCGCCGCCAACAAGGTGACCCAGTGCCTGGCCACTGACCTGGAGCCGCGGGGAGTCGTCGTGGCCGCGGTGCATCCGGGGTGGGTTCGCACCAACATCGGCGGCCAGGAGGCCGACATCGATCCCGTCACCAGCGCGAGGGGAATCGTGCAGGTGCTCCAAGGCCTGACGATGAAGGACACCGGCCGCTTCTGGAACTACGACGGTGCTGCCCTTGCGTGGTGACGACGCGCGTGACGTCGCTGCAGCGGAGGGTCGCCCTTCTCGGCACCGTCCAAGGTCGGTCATCAACTAGCGACCACACGTGGCTCGAGTTCAGGCCTGAGCAGCCGCAGACGCGTCGGCTCAGAGGTCTCGAGCCCGGGGCGCACCGTTGGAGAGTCCGGCCTCCCAGCGGGCCCGGCGCTGCGCGAGGTCCTGCTCCCACCAGGGCTCGCCGCGCTCGCCGAGGGCGGTCTTCGCGCGGTGCACGCGGTCGCGCGCCACCCGCTCCTCGTCGACGTCCCCGGAGCGCAGGGCAACACCGACGGCCCGGCGCGCGCTCATCAACTCGCGGCGCAGCTCGGCCGCGACGTCCTCGGGGATCGCAGGGTCGGTAGCCCGCCAGCGTCGCCCGTCGATCACGACCCACCGACCGTCGTCGGTACGCTCGACCGTCCGCTTCACGCCCGCGCCCTACCCGCTCGACCGCGCCTGACACGACCCGCCTGCCACGACCCGAAGGACGCGTCCGGCAGACTGGTCCGCTCCATGACGACCACGCCGACGACCGACAGCAGCCACCCGGCTGACCTCCAGGCCGAGCTCGCGCGCGAGCAGGCCCATGTCCGCCGTGCCGTCGACCGGCTCGAGGTGCTGCGGCAGGAGGCCGTCGCCCGCGAGCGCGAGAGCCTCGGCCGCGCGCAGGGCGGCAACCCGCAGGCGCTGTACGAGCGTGACGTCGCGGCGCTGGCCGCGAGTGCCCGCCGCTCCGATCTCGACAACGCCGGCGAGGGCCTCGTCTTCGGCCGGCTCGACAACGCCGACGGCGACACCCACCACATCGGTCGACTCGGGCTGCGCACCGCCGACCAAGAGCCGATCGTCGTCGACTGGCGCGCACCGGCCGCGGCGGCGTTCTACCGTGCGACGGCGGCCGACCCCCTGGGCGTCGTACGCCGTCGCACCCTGACCACCAAGGGCGACACGGTCACCGGGCTCGAGGACGAGCTGCTGCAGCCCGACCTCGCCGACTCCCTCGAGGGCACCGTCGTCGTCGGTGACGGCGCCTTCCTCGCCGCGGTGTCACGCGAGCGCGGCCCGCAGATGCGCGACATCGTCGCGACGATCCAGCGCGAGCAGGACGAGGCCGTGCGCGCCCCCGACGACGGCGCGCTCGTCGTCACCGGCGGGCCCGGCACCGGAAAGACCGCCGTCGCGCTGCACCGCGTCGCCTACCTGATGTACGCCCGCCGCGAGTTCTACGGTCGCCGCGGTGTCCTCGTCGTCGGCCCGTCGAAGGTCTTCGTCGACTACATCGGCGCCGTGCTGCCGGCGCTGGGCGAGACGTCGGTGCGGCTGTCGTCGCTCGGCGAGGTCCCGCAGCTGCCGCGCGGCTACGAGCTGGGTTTCGACGAGCCACCGGCCAGCACCGCCGTCAAGGGATCGTCGCGGATGGCGCGCGTGCTGCGTCGTACCGTCTCGTCCTTGGCCCACCCCTCCCGGGTCGAGGACCTCGAGCTGCACCGCTTCGGGACGGCCTTCGTCGTCAGCGCCGACGAGCTGCGCCGCCGCCGCACCGAGGTCGCGCGCAACCAGCGCAGCGCCAACGCCGGCCGCAGCGCCTACGTCGGCAAGGTCGTCGAGTCGGCCTGGCGCGCGTGGGAGCGGCGGCCGGGCGCGACCCGCACCGAGTCCGACGACCGCGAGGACTTCGGCCTGTGGCTGCGCCACGACCCGGAGTTCCAGCGGGCGATGGAGGACCTGTGGCCGGTGCTGCTGCCGACCGCGGTCCTCGACGCCCTGCGCGCCGGGCGCCTCCCGCTCGCGCAGCTCGCCAAGGGCACGCTCACTGACGACGAGGTCGCTGCCCTCGCGTGGGGCACGTCGCTGTCGGCTGCCGACGCGGCGCTGCTCGACGAGCTGATGGAGCTCTGCGGGCCGCCACCTCCCCCCGAGGCCGACCCCGACGACGACTGGGACGAGCTGGCCGAGCTCGACGAGCTCGCGTCGCAGCACGGCGTCACGACCTTCGCCGACCGCACCGCGCAGAGCGCCCGCGACATCGCCGGTGAGCTCGACTACCGCACCTTCGCCCACGTCGTCGTCGACGAGGCGCAGGACGTGACGCCGATGCAGTGGCGGATGCTCGGCCGTCGGGCCCGCGGCGCGACGTGGACGATCGTCGGCGACTGGGCGCAGTCGGCCTGGCCCGACGTCACCGAGGTCCGGGCGGCGCTGCAGGAGGCGATCGGCCGGTCGCGAGTCCGCGAAGCGACGCTGACGACCAACTACCGCACCTCGACCGAGATCGCGGCGGTCGCCGCCCGGCTGCTCGCGCGGATCGATCCCTCCGCCGTGCCGCCCGCCGCGGTCCGCTCCAACGGCATCGAGCCCGTCGTCACCGACGACCTCGCCGCCGCGGTCGCCGGCCTGCTCGACGCGGTCAGCGGCACCGTCGGGGTCGTGACGCCCTTCTCGCTGCGCGAGTCCGTGCGGGCGCAGCTGCCGCCGGACCCGCGCCTGTCCGTCGTCGACACCTGGCAGGTCAAGGGCCTGGAGTACGACGGGTGCGTCGTCGTCTCACCGACCGGTGTCGTGGACGAGGCCCTGTCGGAGGTCGCCGGGATGCGCTCGCTCTACGTCGCGCTCACCCGCGCGACCCAGCGGCTCGTCGTCGTCGGCGAGCTCGAGCCGCTGCTGTCCGGGCCACCGGTCGCGCACCCCGAGCCGCTCCCACCGCTCGAGTCCGAGCCCCCGCCCGCACCGACCCCGCGCCCGCGCACCCGCTCCCGAGGCGGCCGCAGCCGCGGCCGCCGCTGACCCCGCCCCGCCCGCGCGGCCCGCCCCGCCGCTCCCCCGCGCACCTCCCCCCAGGGGATTGGGTGGGTTTCCTCGGCGTGGCGAGCCTCGACACACCGAGAAAAGCCACCCAATCGGGGCGTCGGGAGTCGCTGGGGGTGGGTGCCTGGGGTCAGGGGGTCCAGAGGGTGCGGACCTGGTCGGCGACGCGGACGCCGTGGGCGTAGCCGATCCGGGCGGACGGCCCGCGGGTCGCCGGATCGAGCGGGTTGCTGCCGAAGGCCCGCAGCGCCTCGGTGTCGCCCTTGACGACCACGACCTGCGACCCGCCGGACTCGAGATCGGCGACCTCGTCCTCCAGCCCCGCACCCACCGGTGACCCTGCAGGCACGGTGAGCGGCGCGACGACGAGCACCCGGTCGTGGCCCGCGGCGAGGTCGGCGTTGGTGGAGGAGCGCATCCCGCCGTCCATCCAGCGGCTCGCGCCGATCGTCACGGGCGGCCACACCATCGGGACGGCGCACGACGCCGCGACGGCCTGCACGAGCGACACACCGTCGTCGGCGGAGAACGCGCGGAAGACGCCGGTCGTCGCCTCGACCGCGGTGACGAGGAGCCGGGTCGCCGGCCAGTCATGCGACCGCAGCCGCTCGGCGATGACGGCGAGCCGGTCGGCCTCGTGCAGGGTGTCGGCGTCGAGGGCCATCCGCCCGACCCGGGCGAGCAGCTCCTGCTGGGTCGGCCCGCCCTCCATCGCGGCGAGGAAGGCCATCCCGATCGTCGCGATGTCGAACTCCACCGCGATCTCGCCGTCGGGCGGCAGCAGCTGCTCGGCGTAGACGTCCTCGAGCGAGGCGTCGCGGCCGAGCTGAGAGGCGACGGCCGAGCCGGCCGAGGTGCCGACGAGCAGGTCGGCCTCGCGGACGTCGACCCCGGCCGAGGCGAGGCCGGCGAGCACGCCGATCTCCCAGCCGATGCCGGCGAGTCCGCCACCACCGAGGACAAGGGCGCGTGTGGTCATCGCAGCACTGTGCCCGACGCGCTCACCGTCACCGGCAGCCGGGCCTCGACCCGGTCGACCGAGCGGGCCATCAGCACATGCTGCTGGCCGTCGTCGACGCACCAACCGGCCGTCGCCCGCGGCTCGGGCCCGGCCTCGGCGGGCACGAGCGCGCTCTCCTTCAGCCGCTCCCGCAGCGCTGCCCCGGTCGGCGAGCCCGGGTCCCAGTAGGCGAAGGCCCGGTCGCCCAGCACAACCTCGACCCGACGGGTCTCTCCCGGCTCCAGCCACACCTTGGCGAAGCCGCGCAGCTCGCACCGCGGCCTGGTCAGCCGCGAGGCGCCGGGCTCGACGTAGACCTGCACGACCTCCGACCCGGCCCGGTCACCGGTGTTGGTCACGTCGACGCTGACCACCAGGTCCTCGCCCGGCTGCCACGTCGCCGACGACAGCGCGGCCCCACTCCACGCGAACGACGTGTAGGACAGCCCGTGGCCGAACGCACCGGCCGTCGGGAGCCGCCGGGTGTCGTACCACCGGTAGCCCACCAGCAGGTCCTCGCCGTAGAGGTGCTCGTCGTTGTCCCCTGGGAAGAAGGGGTACGCCGGGGAGTGCTCGAGCCGCACCGGCAAGGTCATCGGCAGCCGCCCGCCGGGCTCGTCATCGCCCAGCAGCACATCCGCGATCGCCTCGGCGGCCTCCTGCCCGGCCAGCCACGGCAGCAGCACCGCGGCGGCGTCGTCGACCCACGGCATCGTCACGGGGGCGCCGGCGCACACGACGACCACGGTGCGCGGGTTGGCGGCGCAGACCCGTCGTACGAGCTCGTCCTGGTCCCCCGGGAGGTCCATCGTCGCCCGGTCGTGTCCCTCGCTCTCCCACTCCTCGCTGGTGCCGACGACGACCACGGCGACGTCGGCCTGCGCGGCGACGGACGCCGCCTCGTCGATGGGGTCGCGGAGCCGCGGGTGGCGCAGCCCGACGACCGCGCCGTGCAGGATGAACGACGCCTCGGCGCTGTAGTCGAGGACCACCTCGACCTGCTGTCCGGCGACGAGCTCGACGGTCGCGGTCAGCTCGACCGACCCGAGGCCGAACAGCGCCTCGCCGGCCGGCGGCGGGTCGGTGACGCCGTCGAGCACGATGACCCCGTCGACGGACACGGTCGCCCGACCGGCCTGCACGAGGGTCAGCTCGTGCGGGCCGTTCTCCTCCGCGCGCAGCGTCGCGACCGCACGGACCGTGAAGGCCGATTCGTCGACGCCGGGTGCCGGGGCGCCGAACCACAGGCAGCGCAGGTCGTCCTGCACGGTGCTCGTCACGACGCGGCCGTCGGCGGAGCGCACCTCGACCTGCGTCGTCGCCACGAGCGGCCGGACCGTCTTGTCGGTGTCCGGGCCGCGGGCGAAGAGCACCGCGTCGTCTCCGAGCCGGTCGCGCAGCACGTCGAGCAGCGGGGTCACGCGGTGCGGGCGCAGCTGCGCCGAGCCGCCACCCATGACGTGCGGGCGGGCGGCCCCGGTGCCGATCAGCGCCACCCGGCCGGGAGCGGCCAGGGGCAGCACCCCGTCGTTGCGCAGCAGCACGGTCCCGGCGGTCGCGGCGCGGCGGGCCAGCGCGCGGTGGTCGGGGAGCTCGACCGAGGACTCCCCGCGAGGCTCGTCGTCCCAGGCCCGCAGGCGGTCGACGAGGGTGAGCCAGCGCCGCGTCATCGCCTCGAGCAGCGCGGGGTCGACTTCGCCCGACCCGACGGCCGCCGCCAGGGGCACGCCGTAGAAGCGGTCGGGCCCGGGCATCTGCAGGT
The DNA here is from genome assembly GCA_030697205.1 of Mycobacteriales bacterium. Taxonomy (NCBI): domain Bacteria; kingdom Bacillati; phylum Actinomycetota; class Actinomycetes; order Mycobacteriales; species Mycobacteriales bacterium. The sequence continues at coordinate 33,729 of JAUYQP010000005.1, read as the reverse complement.
CGACGCCGGCCTCGGCGCAGGCGACCGTCGACCCGACCCCGAACCAGTCGGTCATGACGACTCCGTCGAAGCCCCACTCGCCACGCAGCACGTCGCGCAGCAGCCAGGCGTCCTCGCTGCACCAGGTGCCGTTGACCCTGTTGTAGGCGGTCATCACCGCGAGCACCCCGGCCCGCACGGCGTGCTCGAAGGGGACGAGGTAGAGCTCGCGCAGCGCGCGGGCGCTGATGACCGACGACATCGAGGTGCGCTCGTGCTCGGCCTCGTTGCCCACCAGGTGCTTGACGGTCGCGGCGACGCCGCGCGACTGCACGCCCGTGACGAAGGCCGCGGCGGTCAGCCCCGTCAGCAGCGGGTCCTCGGAGTAGCACTCGAAGGTGCGGCCGGCGAGCGGGTGGCGGACGAGGTTGACCGTCGGGGCGAGCAGCACCCGACAGTCCTTGGACCGCGTCTCCTCCCCGAGAGCCACCCCGACCTCCTCGACCAGGGCCAGGTCCCACGAGGCCCCGAGCGCTGTGCCGCAGGGGACGCACAGCGCGGTGGCGCTCCCGGCACCGAGCAGCGCGCTGCCCCGGGCGCCGTTGGGCCCGTCGGTGACCCGGACCTCCGGCACCCCGGGCACCGACGGCACGGTCCAGAGGTCGAGCCCGGCGGTGAGACGGGCGCGGGCGGCGACGGACAGGGCGGCGAGGACCTGCTCGACCCGCTCGGTCACTGCGTAAAGGCCTTCTCCAGCTCCACCAGGGACTCGTCGAGGTAGGTGAGCAGCCGCTGCAGGTGGGGCACCGACTTGCGGCAGCCGGTCAGCCCGAACTGCAGGTCGCCGTCGTAGGACGTGACCGTGATGTTGAGCGCCTGCCCGTGGGTGGGGATCGACAGCGGGTAGTGGCCGACCATCCGCGCGCCGTTCCAGTAGAGCTTCTTCGACGGGCCCGGGACGTTGCTGATGATGATGTTGAACGGCGGCGGCGCGGCGTTGCCGAGGGCGCCCACCATCTGCAGCGCGAGCGGGGCCATGACCGCCGCGGACAGCGCCGTCACCTGGGTCTGGTTGAGCCCGGAGAGTGTCTGCTTCGCGGCCCGCATCGACGCCTGGATGTGCTGCATCCGCTCCTCCGCGTCGTCGAGGTCGGTGCCCAGGCTGCACAGGATGCTGCCGACGGCGTTGCCGCCGCCCTCGTCGTCGGCAGCCCGCAGCGACACCGGCGTCATCGCGGTCAACGACGACCCCGGCAGCGCGTCGTGGTCGACGAGGTAGCGGCGCAGCGCACCCGAGCACATGGCGAGGACGACGTCGTTGACGGTGGCCTCTGCGCCCTTGGCCACGGCCTTGATGCGCGCGAGCGGCCAGTCGTCAGCGGCGAAGCGGCGGCTGCCGGAGATGGTGGTGTTGAGGATCGACTTCGGTGCGGTCATGGGCAGCGTCGCCGACTGGCGGCGCAGCGCGTCGACCGCGATCTGCGCGATCCGCGGCGTCAGCCCCACGAGGTCGGTGACGGTGCCGAGCGCCGCACCGGGCACGGACAGCAGCCCCCCACCAGGGGCCTTGGTGCGCGTCGACGGCCGCTCCTCGAAGGGCGCACCTATGCCGCGCTCGTCGGGGTCCGTCGACATCGACCGCTCGAGCAGCCGCATCGCGGAGATGCCGTCCATCATCGCGTGGTGGACCTTGGTGTAGACGGCGAAGCGGTCGCCCTCGAGGCCCTCGATGAGGTGCGCCTCCCATAGCGGACGGGAGCGGTCGAGCAGGGTGCCGTGCAGCCGCGAGACCAGCGCCAGCAGCTCGCGGACCCGGCCAGGCTTCGGCAGCGCCGACAGCCGCACGTGGTGCTCGAGGTCGACGTCCTCGTCGTCGACCCAGGTCCACTGCCCGAGCGTCGCGACGGAGCGGTGCAGCCGCTTGCGGAAGGCAGGCGCGATCGCGGTGGTCTGCAGCACCTGGCGGTAGACCTGCGCGACGTAGTCGTCGTCCGCCCCAGGCGGCAGCGCGAACAGCTGCAGCCCACCGACGTGCATCGGCGTCTCCCTGGTCTCGGGGACGACGAACATCTGGTCGGCGGGGGCGATGAGCTGCACGGGGACCTACCTCGTCGTTGGGCGGGCTGACGCGATCGCGGCAGCGTTGTCGGCGCTGCCGCCGGCGCCCACCGGGGTGGTGGCCGAAGGCCCAGCCTGCCGCAGCTCGGCCTCGAGCGCAGGCAGGTCCTTCGCCGCGCGCGCCACCAGGGCCGGCAGCAGGCCGCGCACCGGCTGGACGGCGCGCAGCCAGCGCTGCGCGTAGACGTGGGCGCTGCGGCGCGCGACGCCGTCGGCGAGGCGCTCCACAGCGGGCGCCAGCGGGTAGGTCCGCCCGAACGGACCGGGCATCTGCCGGCGCATCTCGGCGAAGGGCTTCACGGCGTCGGTGCCGCGCACCATGTCGGTGTCGGTGAAGGCGAGGTAGGCCACACCGACCTCCACCCCGTGGTGGCGGACCTCGCCGCGCAGGCAGTGGGCGAAGGCCTCCACCCCGGACTTGCTCGCGCAGTAGGCACTCATCACCGGGGCCGGGGCCATGGCGGCGAGCGAAGCCACCTGCAGGACGTAGCCGCGGCTCGCGACGACGTGGGGCAGGAAGGCCCGCACGGTGCGGATGCTGCCGAGCAGGTTGACCTCGAGGACACGCTCGTAGGAACGGACGTCGGCGAGCAGCAGCGGGCCAGCAGCGGCGATGCCCGCGTTGGCGACGACGACGTCGACGCGTCCCAGGTCGGCGACGACCCTCGCGGCCACGACGTCGAGCGCATCGGCGTCGGTCACGTCGATGTCGTACGCCGCACTGCCCGGCAGCGCGGCCGACAGGGCGGCCAGCTCCGCCGGCTCGAGCCCGAGCAGTGCGACGCGGGCGCCCCGGGCGGTGAGGGCACGGGCCAGCTCGGCCCCGACCCCGCGGGCCGCTCCGGTGATGACGACGACCTTGCCGGCGACGCTCGGGGAGGTCCTGCGGCTCATGCGGCTGCCCTCTCGCGGACGGCGGTGCGGATCAGCGCGGCGACGGTGTCGGGCGCCTCGAGCGGGGACATGTGACCGACGCCGGGGAGCTCCACCAGCTCGACGAGCTGCGGCAGCTCGGCGGCGAAGCGGCGGGCGTAGACCGGCGGGGTGAGCCGGTCGCGGTCGGACGCGACCACGGTCGTCGGGACGGTGAGGGAGCGAGCCTCGGCGAGCAGGTGCAGGTCGCCCATGACGTCCGCCCAGGCCGCGCGGTGCCGGCGGTCGGTCTGGCGCATGAGCCGGGTGCCGAGGTCGACCGCGGCCGGGCTGGCGCCGGGCCCGAAGGCCAGGTGGCGCAGGCCGGCAGCGGTGAGGGACACCGGGCCGATGAGCGCGTCGGGGCGGGCGAGCAGGGCGCGCTGGGCCCGACCGGAGAGCCGCCCGCGGCCCGGCAGGAAGGTGCTCTCCCACGACAGCCCGTCGAGCCCGGTGTTGAGCAGCACGGCCGCCGAGGCGCGGCGCCCGACCTCCTCGGGGTGACGCCCGGCCCAGGCGGCGATGGACATCGCGCCCATGGAGTGACCCACGAGGACGGCCCGCTCGCCGTCGCCGAGGAACGCCTGCAGGACGGCCTGCAGGTCGTCGCCGAGCACGTCGGTGCAGAAGGCTGCGTGCTCGCCGGTGCTCTGTCCGTGACCACGCTGGTCGTAGGCGACGACCCGGTGGTCGGCCCGCAGCCGGCGCACCTGCGCCGACCAGAAGGGCGTCGCGCAGGTCCAGCCGTGGGCCAGTACGACGACGGGCGCACCGACGGGACCGGACAGCTCCACGTGCAGCCGGGTGCCGTCGGGCGTCGTCACGGTGCGGACCTCGTCGGGCCTGACGGGGGCGACGTCGGCCGCCCGCGGGTCCGAGGCGACGGCTGCGGCGTAGGCGCGTTCGGCCCGGCGTACGGCGAGCGAGAGCGCACCGGCCCCGGCAGCGAGCAGCAGTCCCGCCCTCACGCGGCGATGTCCGCGCGGCGGGGGGCGTGCACGACGTAGTCGGCGACGGGGAAGGTCGCGACCTGGCGCTTGTAGAGGAAGGTGAAGGTGGGCCACAGCGTGGTGATGCGGCCGTGGTCGTCCTGGTACCACGACGAGCAGCCCCCGCGGGCCCAGACGGTGCGGGTCATCCGCCGGTCCACCGTGCCGACGAAGCGGCGTACGGCCTCGGGGGTGGGCTCGAGGGCTGCGACGTCGGGCTTCTGCAGCTCGGCGAGGGCCTGCATCGTGTAGCCGACCTGCTGCTCGATCATGAAGACGGCGGACGTGTGGCCCTGCCCGGTGTGCGGGCCCATCAGGTGGAACCAGTTGGGGAAGCCCGCGACTGTCGTGCCGTGCAGCGCCTGCATGCCGGTGGCGGCCCAGTGCTCGGCGAGGTTGCGGCCGTCACGGCCGACGATGTGGTGGCCGATCGGCTGGTCGGTGATGGCGAAGCCGGTGCCGAGCACGATGGTGTCGACCTCGTGGACGGTGCGGCCGCCGTCGGCGGACTCGGTGACGACGCCGTGTGGGAGGACCTCGACGATGCGGTTGGTCTCGACGTCGACGTTGGGCTGCGCGAGCGCCGGGTAGTAGTCGTTGGACAGCAGGGTCCGCTTGCAGCCGAGCCGGAAGGTCGGAGTCACCTTGTCCCGCAGCTCGGGGTCGGGGATGGCCCGAGCGATGTGGCGCTTGGCCTCCCGCTCGGCCAGCGGCAGGATGCGCTGCTGGTAGGCGTAGGCATAGAGGTAGAGCTCGTGCAGGGCGTAGATGCCGAAGCGGGGCAGCCGCATCAGCGCCGGGACCCGGCGGTAGAGCGCGCGCTCGAGGCGGCTGATGGCGCGGTCGCGACGGGGCAGCACCCACGGGGCGGTCCGCTGGAAGACCGTGACGTGGCCGGCGGTCCTGCGGATCTGCGGGACGAACTGGATCGCGCTCGCGCCGGTGCCGATGACCGCGACGCGCTCACCGGTGAGGTCGTGGTCGTGGCGCCACTGCGCGGAGTGGAACATCGTGCCGGCGAAGCTGTCGATGCCGGTGATGTCGGGGAGCTTGGGGTTGGACAGCCCGCCCGTGCCGGCGACGATCGCGTCGGCAGTCAGGGTGCCGCGGCTGGTCGTGACGACCCAGTGCTGGGCGTTGTCGTCCCACCGGGCCTGCTCGAGGTCGGCGTCGAAGCGGCAGTAGGGCAGGACGCCCTGCTCGCGGGCGGTCCGCTCGAGGTAGGCCTTGATCTCGGGCTGGGTGGAGAAGGCGCGGGTCCAGTCGGGGTTGGGCGCGAAGGACAGCGAGTAGAGCCGGCTGGGCACGTCGCAGGCGCAGCCGGGATAGCTGTTGTCGCGCCAGGTGCCCCCGACGGACCCGGCCCGCTCGAGGAGCACGAAGTCCCGCCGACCCGCGCGCAGCAGCGCGGCCGCCGTGGCGATGCCCGCGAATCCGGTCCCGACGACGAGCACCCCGACGTGCGCGGGAAGCTCCTGCTCGGTGGTGCTGACGGTCATCCGTTCCTCCGGATTGTCGCAATTCCTACACTCATGTAGCAACACCTGTGTAGCATGCGCGGTGTGACCGTGGCAACACCCGCGAAGCGCCCCTACGCGCCCCGGCTGCCCGCCGACCAGCGCCGCGAGCAGCTGCTCGACGCTGCCCTCGCGATCGCCTTGCAGCGCGGCTTCCACGCGGTCACCGTCGACGGCGTCGCGAAGGAGGCCGGCGTCACCCGACCGGTCGTCTACGGCGTCTTCGCCGACCGCGGCGAGCTGCTCATGGCGCTCGCCGACCGGTCCGAGGCACGGGCCCTCACCCAGCTGGCCGCCGTCTTCCCGTCGATCCCCGACGGCGACGCGGATCCGGACGAGCTGCTGGTCGCGGGGATCTCGGCGTACCTCTGCGCCATCCGCGACGACCCGGCGACCTGGCGCGTGATCCTGCTGCCACCGGAGGGCGCCCCGGAGGAGATGCGGGTGCGGGTGCGGGCCCACCGCGCGACGATGCTGGGGCAGCTGTCGGCGCTGACCGACTGGGGCCTCGCGCACCGCAGCGGGCCGACCGGCCTCGACGCCGACCTGTTCGCCCGCTCGGTCTTCACCTTGGCCGAGGGAGCAGCCCGGCTGATGCTGACCGACCCCGAGCACTACCCCGTCGATCGGCTCGTGGACTTCACGCGCACCGTGCTGTCCGGGCTGCGCTGAGGTGTCCGCCCCCATCGCGCGCGGCGCCGCCCTCGTCCGCCGCCGGGTCCTCGGCCTGGTCTTCCTCGTCGTGATCGCGCTGCTGGTCTGGACCACGGTCGCGCTCTACACAAAGCGCTTCGCCGACGAGGCGACCGTGCTGCTGCGCGCCGACCGGGCGGGCAACCAGCTGACGACCGGCGCTGACGTGAAGGCCCGCGGCCTCATCGTCGGGCGGGTCTCCGAGGTCAGCGCGACCGACGACGGAGCAGAGCTCGAGCTCAAGCTGGACCGCTCGATGATCGGTCAGCTGTCGGGCGACGTCACCGCGCAGCTGCTGCCGAAGACGCTGTTCGGCGAGAAGTTCGTGGCCCTGGTCCCCGGCACCTCCGCCGACCGGCTGGCCGACGGCGACGTCATCACGCAGGACCGCTCGTCGACCGCGCTCGAGACCGCTCGCGTGGTGGACGACCTGCTCCCGCTGCTGCGCACCCTGAAGCCCGAGCAGCTGTCGACGACGCTGGGCGCGTTGTCGTCCGCGCTGCGCGACCGGGGCGACCGGCTCGGCGCCAACCTCGAGCTGCTCGACGCCTACCTGCGCGACCTCAACCCGTCGCTGCCCACGCTGGAGCAGGACTTCCGGGGGCTTGCCGACTTCGCAGACACCCTCGACGCAGCCGCGCCCGACCTGCTGTCGGTCATCGAGGACCTGTCGTTCTCCAGCCGGTCGGTCGTCGACCAGCAGGACGAGCTGTCGGGCTTCCTCGACGCGACCGCGGCCTTCTCCGACGAGACCGAGGCCTTCCTCCGCGAGAACGAGCAGCGCCTCGTGCGGCTGTCCCAGGACTCACTTCCGTCGCTGCAGGCCTACGCCCGCTACGCCCCCGGCTTCCCTTGCCTGCTCGACGGCATCACCCGCACCAACGCCCTCGCCGAGGACACCTTTGGCGGGCTGCAGCCCGGCCTGCACATCACCCTCGAGGTCGTGCAGGACCAGAACGGCTTCCAGCCCGGGGACGAGCCGCAGTACGTCGACGACAGCGGTCCGAAGTGCGACGGCTTGATCGGCGAGCCGGTCCGACCGTTCCAGCCGACCTACGAGCCGCGCGACGGCTATTGCGACGAGTTCGAGGCGGCCTCGCCCGGGGTGACGACCGGGGACTGCCGCTCGGGCTCGGTGACCGACCCGCCCGCGCTGCTGCTGTCGTCGGAGGAGCTCGAGCGGGCCGCGGTCGCGCCGGCCCTCGGCATGGCCGCCGACGAGGTGCCCGACGTCGCGACGCTGCTGTTCGGCCCGCTCGCCCGCGGCACCCTCCTCCGCTACTCCTGACACCACCCGGCCCGCGTACGGTGCCGCCATGCATCCCAACGAGCAGGCCCTGCGGGACTTCTACGCCGCCTTCGATCGCCGTGACGGCGAGGCCATGGCGACGCTCTACGCACCCGACGCGACCTTCACCGACCCGGTCTTCGAGGGCCTGCGTGACGGCGAGCCGGCGGACATGTGGCGGATGCTGACGTCGCGCTCCGCCGACCTCACCGTCGAGCTGCCGCAGTGCTCCGCTGACGAGACGACCGGGTCCGCCCGGTGGATCGCGCACTACACCTTCGCCCAGACCGGCCGACCCGTCGTCAACGACGTCCGCTCGACCTTCCGCTTCCGCGACGGCCTCGTCGTCGAGCAGCGCGACGACTTTGGCTTCTGGGGCTGGTCGCGGCAGGCCCTGGGGACACCGGGCCTGCTGCTCGGCTGGACACCAGTCGTGCGCGGCAAGGTCCAGGGCACGGCCCGCGCCGGGCTGGCCGCCTTCCGGTCAGCCCGGTGATCCTCGTGACCGGCTCGGTCCGTGTCGCGGCCGACTCCCTCGACGAAGCCCTGCGCCTCTCCCTCGAGCACGTACGACGATCGCGGCTCGAGGCGGGTTGCCGCATGCACTCCGTGCAGGTCGATGTCGAGGACGCGCACCGCCTGGTGTTCCACGAGATCTGGGACGACGCGGCCTCGCTCCGCGCTCACTTCGACCTCCCTGAGTCCGGACGTTTCGTCACCGCCCTCACGGCGCTGGCCACCTCGTCGCCGGAGATGCAGGTGTACGACGCGACGCCGGTCCGCGTGTGAGCGTCCTGCGCCTGGCTGAGCATCACCGACGGTTCAGCAACCGACCGCCGCTCAGGCGGTGCGCCGGTGGCGGACGACGACGGCCAGCACGAGCACGCCGAACGCGGCCATCGGCAGCCAGGGGATCGGGCCGGTCGCGGCCAGGTTGCCTCCTGCGGTGGGGGCGGGGGCAGCCGCCGGCGGAGCGACAGGCGGTACCACTGGCGCGGACGGGGCTGCCTGTGCGTCGGGCCAAGCGCCGTTGGTGAGCTTCACGGCGTAGAAGCCGGTGTAGGCCTCGGAGTACCAGACCTCCTTGCGCTCAGGCACGAAGGCCGGCATCGAGTACGCCCAGTTGGAGCCCTCCGGAACGGCCCTGGTCTGCACCGGCGCCGTGAAGTAGGCGGCCTCGTAGGGGTGGTACGGATCCTCGATGTTGAAGATCCGAAGGCCCGAGACCGCCATGCTGCAGGCGACGATCGGCGGGTCGACCAGGGTCGGCACGTTGCAGAAGTGGCCGGTGTAGTCCTGCGCGAACGCGAAGGGCGTGTTGACGCCCGGGTCGTCCTCCATGCTCGGGTTGGCCTTGCGGATGTCGGCCTGGTGCACCTGCAAGCGAAGGTTGGAGATGACGAACGGCGTCGCGTCGTTGGTGATGTCGATGAGTCGGGATGCGCCCGGGCCGAACTCGTCGGACTCGAGGACGAACGGCTTGCCCTTGATGGTGATCGGCACAGTGCTCTGCGGAATGCTGATGCCCTTCCAGGTCAGCGAGGAGATCTCCCGGCCCACAGGGTTGGGCTTGCGGTTCTGGAAGTCACTGATGTCGTAGATGCCGAGACCGAAGTCGCCGGTGTCGCCGTCCGCGGCGACGTAGGCGGCGTCCTTGGCGACGTAGGCCCGCATGCCGTCTTGGGAGATCGACAGGCCGTGCGAGTTGACCGGGATGTAGCCGAGGATCACAGGTAGCGAGGCATTGCTGATGTCGAGGGCGACGACGGTCTTGGTCGAGAACGACGCGGAGTAGAAGGTGTTGCCGTCAGGGGCGAGCCCGCTCTCGTGGCCGAAGATGCCCAGGGGCGTCGACGACGTCAGGATCGGGACGGAGCAGCCGAGCGGGCCCTCGAGGTCGTAGATGTCGACGATCCCCGGCAGTGCGGCCTGGGCGAGGTTGCCGGCGACCGCCATCAGCAGGCCGCGCTTCTCGCTGAGGACAAGCGACTCGTGCGGGGAGACCATCGCGACCGAGTCGAGGACCATCGAGAGCTTGGGGTTCTTCGGGTCGTTCATGTCGAGCACGCGTACGCCGAGGTTGCCATCGCCGGCGTTGGTCGGGGGCAGCAGCGAGGTGTCGTAGTAGGCGCACTCGTTGCCCTGCTTGTCCTTGTAGCGCAGGACCTTGTAGCCACCGACGGTGCCGACGATCGTGCCGTCGACCCCGACCTTCTCCTGGGTGTGCTTGCCGACGAGCTCGGCGTTGCACTGCAGCCCCTTCGCGGCCAGGCCACTCACGTGGTCCGCTCGGCTGATCCGGCCCTGAATCCCGGTCTCCTGGCGTGCGTTGGGCCCGCAGACCGCCCTGGGAACCGCCTGCAGCACTGGCTCGGCAGGCACGGCGCTGCGCTGAGCGCGGGACTGGGTCGGTGCTGCATCGGTCGCGGAAGCGCTCCCGGAGGCGACGAGCACCACGACCGCCGTGACAGCCAGCGCCACCCGGACTCGTGAGGTGCGGCACGACGCGATGCTCCTGGCGACCATCGGCCGACTGTACTGGGGCGCTCGGCGCCCATGGCCTCAGCGTTGCTGGTGATCGGCGACCCAAGGGAGAGGCGGCCTACGCACTGAGCGACCGCAGGTGAGGTCGCTCGCTGACGGGCTTCGGCGTACTCCTGGTCGTGTGGACTAGAGGCCGAGGTCGCGGGCGATGAGCATGAGCTGCACCTCGGTGGTGCCCTCACCGATCTCGAGGATCTTCGAGTCGCGGTAGTGGCGGGACACGACGTACTCGTTCATGAAGCCGTAGCCGCCGTGGACCTGCGTCGCGTCGCGGGCGTTGTCCATCGCGGCCTCGCCGGCGACGAGCTTGGCGATCGAGGCCTCCTTCTTGAACGGCAGCCCGGCCAGCATCTTCGCCGCCGCGTCGTAGTAGGCGGTGCGGGCCGCGTGGGCGCGCGCCTCCATGCGGGCGATCTTGAACGCGATGCCCTGGTAGTGGCCGATCGGCTTGCCGAAGGCCTCGCGCTCCTTGGCGTACTTCACCGACGCGTCGACGCAGCCCTGCGCCGCACCGACCGACACGGCGGCGATCGCGATGCGACCCTCGTCGAGGATCGACAGGAAGTTGGCGTAGCCGCGGCCGCGCTCGCCGAGGAGGTTCTCCTCCGGCACCCGCACGTCGTCGAAGGTCAGCGGGTGGGTGTCACTGGCGTTCCAGCCCACCTTGTCGTACGCCGGCTCCGCCGTGAAGCCAGGCGTCGGCACGGGCACGAGGATCGCGGAGATCTCCTTGCGCCCGTCGGCCTTCTCGCCGGTCACGGCCGTGACCGTCACGAGCTGCGTGATGTCGGTGCCGCTGTTGGTGATGAAGGCCTTGGTGCCGTTGATCAGCCACTGCCCGTCCTCGAGGCGAGCGGTCGTGCGGGTCGCGCCGGCGTCGCTGCCGCCGCCGGCCTCGGTGAGCCCGAAGGCACCGAGCGCCTCGCCGCTGACCAGCCGCGGCAGCCACTCGGCCTTCTGCGCGTCGGTGCCGAAGCGGTAGACCGGCATCGCGCCGAGCGAGCAGCCGGCCTCGAGCGTCATGGCGACCGACTGGTCGACCTTGCCGAGCTCCTCGAGGGCGATGCACAGCGTGAAGTAGTCGCCGCCCATCCCGCCGAACTCCTCGGGGAACGGCAGGCCGAACAGCCCCATCTCCCCCATCTGCCGCACCACGTCGTAGGGGAAGGTCTTGGTCTTGTCGTGGTGGTAGGACACCGGCGCGACGACCTCGTTGGCGAACTCCTGGACGACCTTCTTGAGCTGCAGCTGGTCGTCGGTGAGGCGGGTGTCGAGGGACATCAGGACTCCAGGAGATTCGGTGCGAGAGCGGTGACGGTGCGGGACGGGGAGGGGCGGCCGAGCTGCGCGGCCATCCAGACCGAGGTCTCGACCATGGCGGTGAGGTCGACGCCGGTCGAGACGCCGAGGCCCTCGAGCTGCCAGAGCAGGTCCTCGGTGGCGAGGTTGCCGGTAGCCGACTTCGCGTAGGGGCAGCCGCCGAGGCCGCCTGCGCTCGCGTCGACGGTGGTGACACCGTGCTGCAGCGCGACGATCGTGTTGGCCAGTGCCTGGCCGTAGGTGTCGTGGAAGTGCACCGCGAGCGAGGACCGCGCGATGCCGGCGGCCTCCAACGCGTCGAGCAGCGCGACGACCTGGCCGGGGGTGGCGACGCCGATGGTGTCGCCGAGGGACAGCTCACCGATGCCCTGCTCGAACAGCGCCAGGGCGGGCCCGACGACCTGCGCCGGCACGACCTCGCCCTCCCACGGGTCGCCGAAGCACATCGAGAGGTAGCCGCGGACCGCGAGCCCCTCGTCGCGGGCGGTCTTCACGACCGGCGCGAACATCTCAAGGGACTCGGCGACCGACCGGTTGAGGTTGCGCTGCGCGAAGGACTCCGTCGCCGACCCGAAGACGGCGACCTCGCGGACACCTGCGGCGAGCGCCCGCTCCAGGCCCTTCTCGTTGGGCACGAGGACCGGGGCGCGGACCCCGACGTCCCCGAGCAGGTCGAGCAGCTCGGCGGCGTCGGCGAGCTGGGGCACCCACTTCGGGTGGACGAACGACGTCAGCTCGACCGCGGTGTGGCCGGCGGCGACGAGCCGGCGTACGAGCTCTGCCTTGACCTCGACGGGGACGAGCGCCTTCTCGTTCTGCAGGCCGTCGCGGGCACCGACCTCGTAGATCGTGACGCGGTCGGGCAGGCCCGGCAGCGGTGTCGTGCCGTAGGACGTCACGGGGTCACCGGCTCGACGATCGCCAGCAGCTGGTCGACCTTGACCTGGTCGCCGGTGCGCGCGCGCAGCTCGGTGACCGTCCCGTCGAAGGGAGCGGTGAGGGTGTGCTCCATCTTCATCGCCTCCACCACGAGCAGCGACTGCCCTGCGGTGACAGCCTCCCCCTCGGTGACGTGGACCGCCACCACGGAGCCGGGCATGGGCGACAGCACGTCGCCGCTGTGGCTCGCCGACGCACCGGCCTTGCCGACCCGCTGCGCCTCGGACAGCGCCCAGGCCGCACCGCCTCGTCCGAGGTGGACGACGTCGCCCTCGTGCGCGACGAGGAAGGTCGTCGTCACGCCATCGACGGTGAGCGCGAGCTCGCGACCCCGCACGGCCGCGCGGACCGCGACGGGCTCGCCGCCGTCGACGCGGACCGCGGCGGCGCGAGCCGAGCCGCGCACCGCGACAGTGTGGCGGGCGCCCGCGACGACGAGGTCCCAGGCCATCTCCGCGGGACCGCTCGGTCGCCACGAGGTCGGCAGGTCCCACGGGTCGACGAGCGCGCCCGTCGGGGTGAGCCGCGCGAGCCGGTCCATCGCGAAGGCCGCGAGCGCCTCCGCCGGGACGGGCACGTCCACGAGACCCGCGACCTCGCGGTCGATGAGCCCGGTGTCGAGCCGGCCCGCGACGACGTCGGGGTGGGCGAGCAGCGCGCGCAGGAAGGCGGTGTTGGTGCCGACACCGAGGACGGCGGTCCGCGACAGCGCGCCGTCCAGCCGGGCCAGCGCCTCGGCGCGGTCGCGGCCGTAGGCGATGACCTTCGACAGCATCGGGTCGTAGGTGGTGCCGACGACGCCGCCCTCGACGAGGCTCGAGTCGACCCGCACGTCGCCGGGCTCGCGCACGAGCAGCGCCCGGCCGCCGGTGGGCAGGAAGCCGCGAGCGGGGTCCTCGGCGTAGACCCTGACCTCGACCGCGTGGCCGGTCAGGGTGATGTCGTCCTGGGTGAAGGGCAGCGGCTCGCCGGCCGCGACCCGCACCTGCTGCTCGACGAGGTCGATGCCGGTGACGAGCTCGGTGACCGGGTGCTCGACCTGCAGCCGGGTGTTCATCTCCATGAAGAAGAACTCGTCGGGGCTCGCGGCCGGGACGATGAACTCCACGGTGCCGGCGCCGGTGTAGCCGACGGACCGCGCGGTCTCGACCGCAGAGGCCCCGATGCGCGCGCGGGTGGCCGCGTCGAGCAGCGCCGACGGCGCCTCCTCGACGACCTTCTGGTGGCGGCGCTGCAGCGAGCACTCGCGCTCGCCGAGGTGCACGACGTTGCCGTGACCGTCGGCGAGGACCTGCACCTCGATGTGGCGCGGGGTGTCGACGAAGCGCTCGAGGAAGAGCGTGTCGTCGCCGAAGGACGACGCGGCCTCGCGCCGGGCCCGCTCGATCGCGGCCCGCAGCTCCGGCTCGGCCTCGACGAGGTGCATGCCCTTGCCGCCGCCACCGGCGCTCGGCTTGAGCAGCACGGGGAAGCCGACCTCGAGCGCCGCGGCGTAGAGGTCGTCGTCGGTCATCCCGGGCACCGACCGGCCGGGTACGACGGGAACCCCCGCCGCGGAGACCGTCTGCTTGGCGGAGATCTTGTCGCCCATCACCTCGACGGCGTGGACCGGCGGGCCGATGAAGACGATCCCCGCGGCCTCCAGGGCCCGGGCGAAGTCGGCGTTCTCGGCGAGGAAGCCGTAGCCGGGGTGGACCGCCTGCGCGCCGGTGTCGAGGCAGGCCTGCACGACCTTCTCGATGGACAGGTAGGACTCGCGGGCTGCGGCCGGACCGAGGCGGACTGCGACGTCGGCCTCGCGCACGTGGCGGGCCTCGGCGTCGGCGTCGCTGTAGACAGCGACCGAGCGGATCCCCATGGCGCGCAGGGTCTTGATGACGCGGCAGGCGATCTCACCGCGGTTGGCGACCAGGACTGTCTCGAACATCTCGCTCACATCCTGAAGACGCCGTAGCGCACGGGCTCGAGCGGCGCGTTGGCCGCGACGGACAGGGCGAGGCCGACGAGCAGCCGGGTGTCGCGGGGGTCGATGACGCCGTCGTCCCAGAGCCGCGCGGTCGAGTAGTAGGGGTTGCCCTGGTCCTCGTACTGCTGGCGGATCGGGGCCTTGAAGGCCTCCTCGTCCTCGGCGCTCCAGGAGTCACCGAGCTGGTCACGCCGGATGGTGGACAGCACCGACGCGGCCTGCTCGCCACCCATCACCGAGATGCGCGCGTTGGGCCACATCCAGAGGAACCGCGGGGAGTAGGCCCGCCCGCACATCGAGTAGTTGCCGGCACCGAAAGACCCGCCGATGACGACGGTGAGCTTGGGGACGCGGGCGGTCGCGACAGCGGTCACCATCTTCGCGCCGTGCTTGGCGATGCCGCCCGCTTCGTACTCCCGGCCGACCATGAAGCCGGTGATGTTCTGCAGGAACAGCAGGGGGATCGAGCGCTGGTCGCACAGCTCGATGAAGTGCGCGCCCTTCAGCGCCGACTCGCCGAACAGCACACCGTTGTTGGCGACGATGCCGACCGGGTGGCCGTGGATGTGGGCGGTGCCGCACACGAGCGTCGCGCCGTACTCCTTCTTGAACTCGAGGAACCGGCTGCCGTCGACGAGGCGGGCGATGACCTCGCGGACGTCGTAGGGGGTGCGGGCGTCGGCGGGGACGACCGACAGCAGCTCCTGCTCGTCGAAGGCGGGCGCCTCGGTCGGCAGCCGGTCCCACGGCTCGGCGGCGCGCGGCCCGAGGGTGCTGACGATGCTGCGGACGATCGACAGCGCGTGGACGTCGTCGTCGGCGAGGTGGTCGGTGACGCCGGAGGTCTTGCTGTGGAGCAGGCCGCCACCGAGGTCCTCGGCCGTGACGACCTCGCCGGTCGCGGCCTTCACCAGCGGCGGGCCGCCGAGGAAGATGGTGCCCTGGTCGCGGACGATGACGGCCTCGTCGGCCATCGCGGGGACGTAGGCGCCGCCGGCGGTGCAGGAGCCGAGGACGGCCGCGATCTGGGCGATGCCGCGACTGGAGAGCTGCGCCTGGTTGTAGAAGATCCGGCCGAAGTGGTCGCGGTCGGGGAAGACCTCGTCCTGCCGCGGGAGGAAGGCGCCGCCGGAGTCGACGAGGTAGACGCAGGGCAGGGAGTTCTGCAGCGCCACCTCCTGCGCGCGCAGGTGCTTCTTCACCGTCATCGGGTAGTAGGTGCCGCCTTTGACGGTCGCGTCGTTGGCGACGACGACGCACTCTCGCCCGGCGACCCGGCCCACGCCGGTGATGAGGCTCGCGCCCGGGGCGTCTCCGTCGTACATCCCGTCGGCGGCCAGCGGGCTCAGCTCGAGGAAGGCGCTGCCGCGGTCGAGCAGCGCATCGACCCGCTCGCGCGGGAGCAGCTTGCCGCGGGCGACGTGCTTCTCCCGCGCGCTGTCGGAGCCGCCGCGGGCGGCGCTCGCGAGCTTGGCCTGCAGCTCGTCGACGACCGCGGTCAGGGCGGCGCGGTTGGCCTGCGCGGCGTCGCTGCCGGGGTCGTGCCGGCTGGCGAGCACGGGGGGTCGTGCGGTCACAGGTTCGTCCTCTTGTTAGGAGTGCCTAACATCATGTTAGGACTTGCTAACATGACTGTCCAGAGAGGGAGGGCGATGACGACATCTCGGATGCCGACCGCCTCCCGCCGCGCCCAGATCCGCGACGTCGCCGCTCGGCTGTTCGCGACCGCAGGCTTTCACGGCGTCACCATCGAGGACATCGGCGGAGCGTGCGGCATCAGCGGCCCTGCCGTCTACCGCCACTTCGCCAACAAGGACGCACTGCTCGCCGACCTGCTCGTCGGCATCAGCGAGCACCTGCTCGCCGGCGGGCGCGCCGAGGTCGCGCGGGGCCCCGACGGGCTGCTCGTGCGACTGGTCGCCTTCCACCTCGACTTCTCGATCGGCGACCCCGACATCGTCCGGGTCCACGACCGCGACCTCGACAACCTCGGCGACGAGCCACGCCGCAAAGTGCGCCGGCTGCAGCGGGCCTACGTCGAGCTGTGGACCACCGCCCTGCGCGAAGTGCGGCCCGACCTCACGGAGGCGGTCGCCCGGTCGCGGGCCCATGCCTGCTTCGGGCTGCTCAACTCCACCCCCCACAGCGCCGTCGGCGTCGACGAGGCCGTACTGCGCGGGCAGCTCTCCGCTATGGGGCTCGCCGCGCTGCTGGCCCGCTGACTGACGCGCCCTCGGCGTACGCCGTTCAGGCAGGGGGCTGGAAGAAGCGGGCCCCGAGCTGGGCCAGCTGCGCGCGACCCGGGGCGGGCGCCATCCGGCTGCGGAAGTCGCCGGGGCCCGCGAGCCACAGCGCGAAGACCTCGGCGAAGTCGCCGGCGGGCGAGGCGTAGTCCGAGCATCCAGAGCAGGGGAACCACCGCTGTGGCGCGATACCGCGGGCTCGCAGGTAGGCGGCCCGGCTCTCATCGGTCGAGGTCAGGTAGTCGACGACGTGACCGATCTCGTGGGCGAGGGTCACCCGGAGGACCCGTTCGGACTGGCCGGGCTTGACGTAGAGCGTGATCGTCCGGGTCCGGCCGTCGGCCCGGCCGAGCTCGCGTCCGACGTAGGGCCGGAAGACGATCGCGTAGCCGAGCCGCTCGGTCGGGTAGCCCAGCGCGGCAAGGGCTGCCCGCCCACGACGGTCGGCGTAGGCCTGTCGCGACTCGCGCTGGACAGGACGAGCCACGGGAGTACGACGGACAGGCTCCGTGCGCGGGAGCGTCCGCGTGACCGCCGGCGGTCGGGGCGCTGGCGGCACGACCAGGACCGGGCCGCCGGTGGGGGTGGCGACGTCGAGCGGGTCGGCGACGGCGAGCGGGACCGGGGCCCACAGCTCGACGGCCGTGCCCGCGACGGCGGTGAGGGAGAAAGCTCCGACGAGCAGCGTCCGGAGGAGGAGAGCGACCATCTGCGACCTGACGAGGGGACAGGGGTCGGTCTCGCCACTCGCTCCCCGAGCCCGCTAGGCGACCGGCTGTCTCCGTGCGCTGGGTGCGTCGGTGGGGCCGGCTCGGATCGTCGCGTCCATCACCGGGTCCGCCGGCTCGGTCCGCCCGCGTCCTGCCGGCGACGTCACCGACAGTGACAGTCGTGACGTTTCGTCACGACCGCCATCCGGGTGATCTTCCCCCGGACACGACAGGGCCCGGGCGGCGCAGCGGTCGCTGCTCCACCCGGGCCCGGTGTCTGCGGTAAGTGCCTACTGGAAGGGGACCGCGCCGGACTGGTCGCCCTGGAAGATGCCGGCCAGCGCCATGATCTCGTCGCCGGTCGAGCCGGGGACGATGAAGCCGTCGGTGCCGTCGATCTTCGCGAAGTTGTCGCTGATGTCCTCAGCCGACGGGGACGCGCCCTGGCCGGCGAACCAGCCCTGGCCGAGGCCCCAGAAGACGCGGGCGTAGCGGCCACCGGCGGCGGAGAAGGCGCCGTGCGTCGCGGTGCAGGCCTCCGACGACAGGTAGGTGACCATCGGGGTGACGAGCTCCGGCGCGAGGTACTGCGCGAAGTCGCCGAGCAGCTCCTCGGTCATGCGGGTCTTCGCGACCGGCATGATCACGTTGGAGAGGATGCCCGCGCGGGCGCCCTCCACCGCGAGGGTGTTGGACAGGCCGACCAGCGCCATCTTGGCGGCGGCGTAGTTGCTCTGGCCGAAGTTGCCGAAGGTCGCGTTGGAGGCGGTGAAGACGAAGCGGCCGTAGCCGTTCTCCTTCATGACGGCGAAGGCCGGCTGCGAGACGTAGAAGGCCCCGCGCAGGTGGACGTCGAGGACCGCGTCGAGGTCGGACCACTCCATCTTCAGGAAGCTCTTGTCGCGCAGGATGCCCGCGTTGTTGATGACGATGTCGACCTTGCCGAACGCGTCGACCGCGGTCTGGACGATCGCCTTGCCGCCCTCGGGCGTGGAGACGGAGTCGTAGTTGGGGACGGCCTCGCCGCCGGCCGCGGTGATCTCGTCGACGACCTTCTGGGCCGCGGCGTCGTCGCCACCCTTCCCGTCGACGCTGCCGCCGAGGTCGTTGACGACGACCTTCGCGCCGCGCGACGCCAGGTCGAGCGCGTAGGTGCGGCCCAGGCCGCCACCGGCACCGGTCACGACGGCCACACGGCCGTCGAAGCTGATCTCGCTCAAGGGGAGCCTCTTCCTCAGTCAGGGGTGTACGACGACAAGCCTGCCCGACCGCCGGCCGCACTGTTCGCCCGGGTCCCAGGTCAGAGCAGGGCGGCCACGTCGAGGACGACGGCGTCGGCACCGCGCGGCCCGGTGACCTGCACGCCCACCGGCAGCCCGTCGCGGTCGACTCCCGCCGGGACCGCGCAGGCCGGAAGGCCGCACAGGTCGGCCAGCACCGTGTGCGGCAGGACCACCGACCGCAGCTCCACGCGCGCCCCGTCGAGCAGCACGTGGTCGGGGTCGGCGCGCAGCGACGGACCGCTGCCGGCCACTGGCGAGAGCAGCACGTCGATGTCGTCGAAGACCGCGTCGACCTGCGCCCGGATCGCCTCCCGGGCCTGACGGGCCTGCGCGGCCTGGTCGGCCGTCACGCCGACCGCGCGCTCCAGCCGGCCACGGACGTCGGAGCCGTACGCCGAGGCGCGGTCCGGCCACCAGCCGCGCGCGCGGTGGTGGGCGAGCGCCTCCACCGCCTGCACCGCGACGAAGCAGTCCCACTGCTGCGCGGCCGGCGGGGCGGTCACCTCGACGACCTCCGCGCCCGCGTCGGTGACCCGGTCGACGAGCGCCGCGAGCACCGCCGCGACGTCCGCGGACAGCGGCAGGTCCGGCCCAGTGGGCAGGCCGACCCGCAGGCCGCGCAGGTCGCGGCGGGTGACCGGCAGGGTGAGGCCCGCGAGCACCGACAGGGCGAGCCGGGCGTCCGCGACGTCGGCGGTCAGCGCCCCGACGTGGTCGAGCGAGGCGGCCAGCTCCGACACCCCAGTCGCGTCGACGAGGCCGTGCGTCGGCTTGTGGCCGACGACGCCGCACCAGGCCGCGGGCAGCCGCAGCGAGCAGGCCGTGTCGGTGCCGAGCGCGAGCGGCACGAGACCGGTCGCGACGGCGACCGCCGACCCGCCACTCGACCCGCCCGGCACCCGCGCCGGGTCCACGGGGTTCGCCGTACCGCCGAGGACCTCGTGCTGGGTCGTCAGCCCCCAGGCGTGCTCGTGGGTGCGGGTCCGGCCGACGACGACGGCACCGGCTGCCCGCAGCGCCCGGACGACGGCGGCGTCGGCCCGGGCGGGGGCGTCGGACGTGGTCGTGAGCGAGCCGCAGCGGGTCACCTCGCCGGTCACGTCGACGATGTCCTTGACGAGCACGGGCACGCCGCGCAGCGGCCCGTCCGGCAGCGACCCGGTGGCCTCGGCGAGCGCCCGCTCCGCGGCGACGTGCACCACCGCGCCGAGGTCGTCCGCGGAGCACCGGCGCACCGCCGCGGTCACCAGCTCGAGCGGCGAGGCACCGCCTCGGCGTACGAGCTCTGCGGTCTCCACCAGGCTGGCCACGCCGTCACCGTAGGCGTCTGAGACGCTCGGGTCGTGCGCCTGCTGCAGCCCGGCGACCCGGTCGCCTCCCTCGAGGACCTCTATGCGGTCGACGGCGCTGTGCTGCGCGCCGGTTTCGTGCACACCGTCGACGGTGCGATCGCGGTCGACGGCTCGAGCGAAGGGCTGTCGTCGGCCGCGGACAAGCAGGTGTTCCGGGCGCTGCGGGCGGTCTGCGACGGGGTGCTCGTCGGCGCCGGCACGGTCCGCGCGGAGGACTACGGCACGGTGCTGCTGTCGCCGAGCGGGACCGCCTGGCGGGCGGCAAGGGGACTGCCACGACCCCCCTTGGTGATCGTCTCGCGCTCTCTGGACCTCGACCCCGACGCCCGCCTCTTCACCGGGGACACCCGGCCGCTCGTGCTCACCTGCGCCGCCGCGACCGTCCCCGCCGGCCTGGCCGACGTCGCGGACCTCGTCGTCGCCGGGCAGGAGTCCGTCGACCTGCTCGCCGGCATCGCCGCACTGCGGGCCCGCGGCCTGCGCCACCTGCTCTGCGAGGGCGGGCCCGCGCTGCTCACCGATCTGCTGCGACTGGGGGCCGTCGACGAGCTGTGCCTCACCAGCGAGCCGTTGCTCGTCGGCGACGCCCCGCGGCTCGTGGGTGGGCTCGACGAGCCGGTCCGGCTCGCCGCCGTGCACCTTCTCGACGGCGGTGACGGGCGCGTGCTGGGGCGCTACAGGGTGCTCGCCGACCCGCCGATGTAGTCGAGATGGGTGGCCGTGTCCGTTATCCTGGCTGCCCTCCCCCCGTTCCCTCCCAGGAGCTCCTGCCTTGCTGCTGCACAGCCGTGTCCGCCGGGCCCGCCGTGGTCTCCACGTCGCCGCCCTCGGTCTAGCGCTCGCCTCCCTCGCGACGACGCTGCCGGCCCAGCCCGCGCAGGCCGCCGACCCGGTCGCCGAGGCGCAGTCGATCGTGCGCGCGATGAACGCCAAGGTCGAGCGCGTCACCGCGCAGCTCGTCGCCGGCGAGGAGCGCTACGCGAAGGGCAGCAGGGAGCTCACCGCCGTACGCCGCAAGGCCGCCGCCGCCCGCCGCAGCGCGGCCGCTGCCGAGCAGGTCGCCGGTGCGAGCCGCACCCGGCTGCGCGAGTTCGCCGCCGCCGCCTACCGCAACCCCGTCCCGAGCACACTGCTGCAGACCCTCGGCGCCTCGGGCCAGGACGGCTTCCGCGACTCCGTGCTCGCTGCCGCCGACCTCGAGCAGGTCCGCGGCAGCCAGGAGGACGTCCTCGCCGGGCTGCTCGGCGACCAGATCCGCGCGCAGACCTCCGTGCAAGCCGCCGCTGGTCTGGAGGCCGACGCCGCCAAGCGCGAGCAGATCCTCAAGGCCCAGCTCGATGCCCTGCGCGACCTCGCGGTGAAGACCGACCAGGAGCTGCAGGCCGCCAACGCCAAGCTCACCCGCCTGGTCGACGCCCGCAAGGCGGCCGCGGCCCGGCGCGCGTCGCGCAGCCGCGGCGGCATCATCGCGAGCTGCTCCGGCAAGCCGATCGGTGGCTACAGCAACGGCAACATCCCGCCCGAGGCGCTGTGCCCGCTGAAGTACGCGCCCGGTGAGTCGCTGCGCTCCGACGCCGCCAAGGCTTTCAACGCGATGACCGAGGCGTCCAAGGCCTCCCGCGGCACCCCGCTGTGCGTGAGCGACTCCTACCGCTCCTACTCCGACCAGGTCGCGGTCTACCGCGAGAAGCCCGGCCTCGCGGCCACCCCCGGCACCTCCAACCACGGCTGGGGCGTCGCGGTCGACTTCTGCGGCGGCGTCGAGCGCTTCGGCTCCGAGGCTCACGAGTGGATGCGCGCCAACGCCGGCCGCTTCGGCTGGATCCACCCGTCGTGGGCCCGCCAGGGCGGCAGCAAGCCCGAGCCGTGGCACTGGGAGTACGTCGGCTAGCGAGCCCCCTCGGCCCGCTCCCCAGCTCGTCCCGCCGCGCGCTCGCCCGCACCCGGCCTCCACGTGTCCGCAGCCCGCAGCCGGATGCCGCCGAGTACTGGATGAAGTCGACGGCGCGGCAGGCGGCGTTGCCCTTGGCGGAGGGCGACTCGCCCGGGGCCGCCTGCGGGGCGGGGGTGGCCTGCGCGGTGCTGGCCGGGAAGGCCAGGGCCGGGAGCAGCAGCAGCGCTGCCAGGGCGTGCCAGGAAGGGCTCATGGCTGTGACCTCGCCGACACTCGCCCATTCCTGCCGGTTCGTCCCCGCCTACTCTCGACCGGGTGACTGACCTGCGGCAGCGCGCCCTCGACCTCGACGCCGACGACGAGCTGGCGACCTTCCGCGACCGCGTCGTGATCACCGACCCCGACGTGCGCTACCTCGACGGCAACTCCCTCGGCCGGCTGCCCGTCGCGACCCGCGACCGGCTGCGCTCCTTCGTCGACGAGGAGTGGGGCGGCGACCTCGTCGAGGGCTGGTCGCGCTGGGTCGACCTGCCGGTCGCGGTCGGCGACGCCCTCGGTGCGGCACTGCTCGGTGTCGGCCCCGGCGAGACGGTCGTCTGCGACAGCGTCACGGTCAACCTGCACAAGCTCGCGCTCGCAGGAGTACGCCGGGACCCGGCGCGCACCGTCGTCGTCACGGACGACGACAACTTCCCGACCGACCGCTTCGTGCTCGAGGAGGTCGCCCGCCTCGCGGGGTCGGAGGTGCGCGTGGTGCACACCGACATCGACGAGGGCGTGTCCGTCGACGCGGTGTGCGCGGCCCTCGGGCCCGACGTCGCCCTGGTGTCGCTGTCGCACACCGCCTACCGCTCCGGCGCCCTCGCGCCGGTGGCCGAGATCGACCGGCTGGCCCACGAGGCCGGCGCCCTCACGCTGTGGGACCTCTCCCACACCGCCGGCTCGGTGCCGGTCGACCTCTCGACCGCCGACCTCGCGGTGGGGTGCACCTACAAGTACGTCAACGGCGGGCCGGGCGCGCCGGCCTTCCTCTGGGTCCGGCCCGGGCTCGCCGAGGAGCTCCGCAACCCGGTGCCGGGCTGGTTCGGCTCGGCGTCGCAGTTCGCGATGGACGCGGCCTACCAGCCCGCTCCCGGCGTCCGCCGCTTCCTCACCGGGACGCCGCCGGTCTCCGGCCTCGTCGCGGTCGAGGAGGGGGTGCGGTTGCTCGCGGACGCCGGCCTGTCACGGCTGCGGGCCAAGTCGGTCGCGCTCACGTCGTACCTCGTCGAGCTCGCCGACGCGTGGCTCGCCGACCACGGTGTGCGCGTCGCGTCGCCCCGCGACCCGGCCCGGCGCGGCGGGCACGTCGTGCTCGAGCACCCCGAGGCGTGGCAGCTCGCGCAGGAGCTGCGCGCCCGCAAGGTGCTGCCGGACTTCCGCGAGCCGGACCGGATCCGGCTCGGGCCGGCGCCGCTCTACACCCGCTTCGTCGACGTGCACGACGCGATGGCCGAGCTGCGCGACGCCCTCGTCACCGGCTCGCACCTGCGTCACCCCGCGGCGCGAGCCACCGTCACCTGAGGCTGTTGCGACGACCCCCTGAGCCCGAGCCTTCCTTGGTGATCGTCTCGTCGAGCAGCTGCAAGACGCGGTAGGGGATCTCGTCGGTCAGGCTGATGACGGTCGCGGTACGGCTGATCAGCGGCGAGGCGGTCAGGGCGTCGAGGACGCGCTGGAGGTCGGCGTGGTCGCGGGCGACGATGCGGCACAGCAGGTCGCCCTGGCCGGTGGTCGTGTGGGCCTCGAGCACCTCGGGGATCGAGCGCAGGTGGTCGGCGACCGCCCGGTGACCACCGCCCTGCTGGACCTCGAGCGTCGCGAAGGCGGCCACCGCGAAGCCCAGCCCGCGCACGTCGACGGTCGGGGCCCAGTCACGCAGGACCCGGTCGCGCTCGAGCCGGGCGATCCGGGCCTGGGCGGTGCCGCGGGCGATCCCGAGCCGGCGCGAGGTCTCCAGCACCCCCAGTCGCGGCTCGGTGAGCAGCAACCGCAGCAGTGACCGGTCGAGGGCATCCACAGTGGGCATGGTGCACAGCGTAAGCACGATGGGACTGGACGACCTGTGCAACGTGACCGGTCTGAGATCCCCGGCTTGCGCAGCGCCACCTCGAACGGGAAGGCTGGTCGCATGAGCCACGACGACGACTTCCCCCTCGAGGGTTGGGACCACGTCCGCTTCGTGGTCGGCAACGCCCGCCAGGCGGCGCACTTCTACGCCAGCGCCTTCGGCATGACGCTGACCGCCTACCGCGGCCCGGAGACCGGTCACCGCACCCACGCGGAGTACCTCCTGGAGTCGGGCGGCGCCCGCTTCCTCATCACGGCTCCGGTCGTCGCCGGCACCGCCGACGGGGAGCACCACGCGCGGCACGGCGACGGCGTCGTCGACGTCGCGCTGCGGGTCTCCGACGTCGAGCGCGCCTACGCCCTCGCGATCGAGCGCGGCGCCACCGGCCTGCAGGAGCCGACCGTCAGCGAGGACGAGCACGGCAAGGTCGTCACCGCCGCGATCCAGACCTACGGCGAGACACGCCACACCCTGGTGCAGCGGCAGGACTACAGCGGGCCCTTCCTGCCGGGCTTCGTCGCGAAGGCGCCGCTCGTCGCGGCGCCGGAGAAGCGCTTCTTCCAGGCGATCGACCACGTCGTCGGCAACGTCGAGCTCGGCCAGATGGACACCTGGGTCGGCTTCTACAACACGGTCATGGGCTTCGTGAACATGAAGGAGTTCGTCGGCGACGACATCGCCACGGAGTACTCCGCCCTGATGAGCAAGGTCGTCTCCGACAGCGGCCACAAGGTGAAGTTCCCCCTCAACGAGCCCGCCGTCGGCAAGCGCAAGTCGCAGATCGACGAGTACCTCGAGTTCTACGGCGGCCCCGGTGTCCAGCACATCGCGCTGGCCACCAGCGACATCGTGCGCGCGGTCCGCGAGATGCGCGCCCGTGGCATCGAGTTCCTCGAGACCCCCGACAGCTACTACGACGAGCTCGGCACCTGGGTCGGCGACACCCGCGTCCCGATCGACGAGCTGCGCGAGCTGAAGATCCTCGCCGACCGCGACGAGGACGGCTACCTCCTGCAGATCTTCACCAAGCCGGTCCAGGACCGCCCGACGGTGTTCTTCGAGCTCATCGAGCGGCACGGCTCGCTCGGCTTCGGCAAGGGCAACTTCAAGGCGCTGTTCGAGGCGATCGAGCGGGAGCAGGAGCGAAGGGGCAACCTCTAGTGCCGCACTACCGGTCGGTCGGCGAGGTCCCGCGCAAGCGGCACGTGCAGTTCCGCCAGCCCGACGGACGGCTCTACGCCGAGGAGCTCATGGGCGAGGAGGGCTTCTCCAGCGACAGCGCCCTGCTCTACCACCGCGAGCTGCCGACCCGGATCGTCAAGGCCGAACCGGTCGTCAGCAGCGACGCCGAGCTGCAGCCACCCGACGTGCTGCTCCCCCGCCACCTGCGGACCCATGACCTGCCGTCCGGCCCAGGGGACACGGACCTCGTCACCGGCCGCTCGGTCCTCATGGGCAACGCCACCGTGCGCATCTCCTACGCCGCAGCGGTGGCGGACTCACCGCTCTACCGAGACGCCGACGGCGACCTGCTCGTCTACGTCGAGGCCGGGACCGGACGCCTCGAGTCGGTCTTCGGTGCGCTCGACATCGGCCCGGGCGACTACGTCGTCGTCCCCACCGGCACCACCCACCGCTGGGTCGTCACCGACGGCCCGCTGCGGGCACTGGTCGTCGAGGCCCGCGGCCACGTGACGATCCCCTCGCAGTACCTCGGCAAGCACGGTCAGGTCCTCGAGCAGTCGCCCTACTGCGAGCGGGACTTCCGCGCACCGGATGCCCCGCTGCTGGTGGACGCCGGCGAGACCGACATCGTCGTACGCCGTCGTGGTCGCCTCACTCGCTACACCTACCCGAGCCACCCCTTCGACGTCGTGGGCTGGGACGGCTGCCTCTACCCCTACGCCCTGTCGATCCACGACTTCGAGCCGGTGACCGGTCGGCTGCACCAGCCGCCGCCGGTGCACCAGACCTTCAGCGGCCCCGGCTTCGTGGTCTGCTCGTTCGTGCCGCGGCTGCTCGACTACCACCCCGACGCGGTGCCGGTGCCCTACAACCACGCCAACGTCGACAGCGACGAGGTGCTGTTCTACGTCGGCGGCGACTTCACGAGCCGCGCCGGCAGCGGCATCGGACAGGGCTCGATCTCGCTGCACCCGGGCGGGTTCGTGCACGGCCCGCAGCCCGGGTCGGTCGAGAAGGCCCTGGGTCGCGCGTCGACCGACGAGCTCGCCGTCATGGTCGACACCTTCGCGCCGCTCGACCTCGCGCCCGCGGCCTACGACGTCGAGGACGCCGACTACCCGTGGACCTGGGCGCGCGGGTGACCGACTGGGGTCGGGAGGTCCTGCCCTACGGCGTCTTCTCCCCCGAGGGCGGCCCGCCGCGCGTCGGCGTAGCGGTCGACGACGGGGTGCTCGACCTCTCAGAGCTCGACCCGGTCTTCGCACAGCCGTCGCTCAACGCCTTCCTGGCGCTCGGTCGCGACGCCTGGACCTACTGGCGCTCCGTCGTCCGCACGATGCTGGACCGGCCGCTCTTCCGCGACGTCCAGGTGCTCATGCCCTTCGAGGTCGCTGACTACGTCGACTTCTACTCGAGCGCTGTCCACGCCAGCACGGTCAGCCAGATCTTCCGGCCCGACGACCCGCCGCTGCTGCCGCACTGGACGCAGCTCCCGGTCGGCTACCACGGGCGCGCCGGCACGGTCGTGGTCAGCGGTACGCCGATCAGGCGTCCCCAGGGGCTGGCGCTCCCCGGGCCGGGCTACGGCCCGACCCGCAAGCTCGACGTCGAGGTCGAGGTCGGCTTCGTCGTCGGTGTCGGCACGCCGCTCGGCACCACCGTGTCGACGGGGCAGTTCCGTGACCACGTCTTCGGCGTCGTGCTGCTCAACGACTGGAGCGCCCGCGACGTGCAGTCCTACGAGTACCGCCCGCTCGGGCCCTTCCTCGGCAAGAGCTTCGCGACCTCGATCAGCGGCTGGGTCGTGCCACTCGAGGCGCTCGGCTCTGCTCGGGTCGCACCGCCGGTGCAGGACCCGGTGCCGGCGCCGCACCTGCGCTGCGACGAGGACTGGGGCCTCGACATCGCGCTGGAGCTGGAGATCGGGGGGCAGGTCGTGTCGCGCCCGCCCTTCGCCGGCACCTACTGGACCGCGCCGCAGCAGCTCGCGCACCTGACCTCGGGCGGCGCGTCCCTGCGTACCGGTGACCTCTACGCGAGCGGCACCGTCAGCGGCCCGGGCGCCGACGAGCGCGGCTGCCTGCTGGAGCTGACCTGGGACGGGCGCGACCCGTTGCCGGGGCGCTCGACGAGCTGGCTCGACGACGGCGACGAGGTCGTCATCCGCGCGACCGCCGCCGGCCTCCCCCTCGGCGAGGTCCGCGGCACGGTCCTGCCCGCCTTGGCGTAGCGGGTAGGCGCCGGCACGCGCTCCCCGCACCTGTCGAGAGGTGAAGATCGCCGCGAGCCGGGGAGGCGGGCTGCAGGCGAGCGTCCTCCGTGCCGAGAGCAGGAGTACGACCGACGACGACGAACATCAACGGCAGGACCTGGGACGCACCCAGCATGCGCAAGGGGGGGTACGACGGAGTGAGGCGCGCGCTGCTGCCGCTGCTGGTGGCCGGGCTCGTCGCGGGGGTGGGCGGGCTGGGCCCGGACGCCCGCGCCGCGGACGCGACCCCCGCCCCCACGACGACGGTGACGGTCGGCGGCTGCGCGGTCAACGCCCCCGTCGTGCCGGCTGACTACCTCGGGCTGTCGATCGAGTGGAGCATGGTCCAGCACTGGTTCGGCACCAGCGCGGACACCGCGGTGGCCGCGACCGTCAGGCTGCTGCAGGAGCTGGGCGACGACGGGGTCCTGCGCATCGGCGGCAACAGCCAGGACGACTACCACTGGACACCCGACGGTGACCCCGCCACCAACCAGCTCTTCTCGGGCGTCGTCACCACGGGGATGGTCGACGCGCTGCTCGAGGTCGCGCGGCGGAGCGGGTGGCACCTCGTGCTGGGCCTCAACCTCAAGGTCGACCAGCCCGAGAAGGCGGCCGCCCTCGTCCGCTACGCCGTCTTGCAGGACATCGACCGCCGGCTGCTCGCCGTCGCGCCCGGCAACGAGCCCGACGCCTACATGCCAGACGTGACGAGCTACCTCGAGCGCTACGGCCGCTACGTCGACGCACTCGACGCCGACCCGCTGGCGCGCACGGTGCCCCTGACCGGCCCCGACGTCAGCAACGGCGTGGACCTGAGCTGGATCGAGGCGCTCCGGCGCGCGCACAGCAGCCGGATCGGCTACCTCGGCTGGCACGACTACGGCAACCGTCCGTCGCTCGCGACCCTGCTCTCGCCGGAGGTGCAGCAGCGCTTCCTCAGCAGGGTCGGGCTCGCCGAGGACGCGGCGGCCCTGGTGCCGCAGCGGATGAGCGAGGGCAACAGCGTGGGTCGCGGCGGCCTCGGCCGGGTCAGCGACGTGACGGGCTCGTCAGCCTGGACGATCGACACGATCCTCAGCGGGGCGCAGGCGGGCCTCGCGGGCTACCACCTCCACTCCTGGGACAACCACTACTACCGCTCGCACCCGCTCAAGGCCCGCTACACGCCGTTCTTCGTGCGCGACGGCAAGACCCTCCCCGCACCGGGCGTCTACGCCCTGGCGCTGGTCAAGGAGATCGCCGGCAAGCGCTTCTGCGGTACGACGACCAGCGACCTCTCCGCGGGCCTGGCCGGCGACCTCGTCAAGGCCTGGGCGGCGACCGGTCTGACCGAGACCTCGCACGTCGTCTACCTCGTCAACAAGGGCACCACCTCGGCCCACTCGGGCCAGGTCGCCGTGACCCTCCCCCCGGGCGAGGTGACCGCCAGCCGCATCAACGACCTCGCCGGTTGCAGTGGCCGCACGACGACGATCAACGGCGCGACCCTGCAGCCCGACGGCACGCTGCAGTGGGAGCGGGCACCGCTTCAGCGCGCGGAGGACGGCACCGTGTCGGTCACCGTCTCTCCCTGCCAGACCGTCGTCCTGCACGTCACCGATGGCCCGGAGCTGCCCGCTCCGCTCTAGCGGGCGACCCGGAAGCCCGTGTGGCAGGTGGTGTCGGACGGCATCGATCGGTCGCGCGCGGACACGCGGTAGCGGTGGCAGTAGGACGCGTGGCACAGGTAGGAGCCACCGCGCCGGACGCGCTGGTCGCCCCAGGGCGAGGCTGTCCACTCCCACACGTTGCCCACGACCTGGTACAGCCCGAGACCGTTGGGCGGGAAGGCATCGACCGGCGCGGTGCCGCTGAAGCCGTCCTCGCCGGTGTCGTGCGACGGGAAGTCGCCCTGCCAGATGTTGAGCAACCACGGGCCATCCGGGCGCAGCTCGTCGCCCCACGGGTAGGTCGTGCGGTGCAGACCGCCACGCGCCGCGCGCTCCCACTCGGTCTCCGTGGGGAGTCGCACCCCGGCCCAGCCGCAGTAGGCGACGGCGTCGTCCCACGACACGTGCACGACCGGGTGGTCGGGCAGCGCGTCGGACCGCGGGCCGCCGGGGTGCCGCCAGTCGGCGCCGTCGACCCCGCACCACCAGGGCGCCCCCGCGACGGTGCCGCGGACCTCGCCGGCGACCTGGTGCGCGACGACGTAGGACCAGCCGAAGCGCTCGGCGTCGGTGACGTGACCGGTCGCCGCGACGAAGCCGGCGAAGCGCTCGACGGTGACGGTCCACGCCGCGATCTCGAAGGCCGCCACCTCGACGTCGCGGACCGGGCCCTCCCCGTCGTAGGGCTCGGCCAGCGGCCCGTCCTCGCCCATCGAGAAGGTGGCGGCAGGGATCGCGAGCAGGGGCCCAGGATCACCGGCGGGTACGACGGGAGCCGCTGCCGCACCGGTCTCCTCCGGCGGGCGACCAGGTGCGCAGCAGGCCGACACGTCCGCGAGCGTAGGCCGCGGGTCAGGCCAGGTCGTCGATGCCGAACAGCCGGCGCCCTGCCGCCCACACCTCGCAGGTGACGAGGCCGAGGTCCTCGTCGTACTCCAGGTGGATCGCGGTGGACTCCTCGAGCGGGATGCGGCCCTCGGCGGAGGTCAGCCACAGGCGGGCGAGGCCGGGGCGCAGCCCCCAGGTCGCGAGCTGGCTCTCGAGCCACGGCGAGGCGACCGACAGGGGCTGGGCTCCCAGGGTCAGGTCGGCGTGCACCCGCGGATGCTCCCACGCCGTCACGCCCTGGCGCGACCCCGTCCCGACGAGCGGGTGAGGTGGTGCAGCAGCGGCTGCACCCGGTAGGGCACCGGGGTCGTCAGGACGATCTGCGTGGTGGTCCGCACGACTCCCGGGATGAGCAGCACCTCCTGGATGAGGTCCTGCAGCTGCGAGTTGGACTCCGCGGCCACGCGCACGACGAGGTCGGCGTCGCCGGTGCAGGTCAGGACCTCGAGCACGTGGGGGAGGTCGGTGAGCGCGACGAGGGCGTCGGCGAGGGACCCCTGCGACAGGTCGATGCTGACCAGGGCGGTGACCGGGACGCCGAGCAGCTCCGGGTCGAGGGCGACCCGGAAGCCGCGCAGCACACCGGAGTCGCGCAGCCGGGTCATCCGGGCCTGCACGGTGGCGCGGCTGGTGCCGAGCCGCTCGGCCAGCTCGACGACGCCGGTGCGCGGGTCGTCCTCCAACAGCGCGAGGAGCTCGGCGTCGAGGCGGTCGAGGGTGCTGCTCACGGCGGGAGGCTCCGGGGGTCGATGGCCTCGTGAACCTAGCAGGATGACAAGTCGCCGCTGAGCGGCTGGGCGTGAAGGGCAGGTCAGGCGACACTTGCTGCTCCTCGTGGACGGAGACCTCATGACGACTGCACCGGCCGCCGGCGCCCGCCCTGCCTACGACCTCGCCGACCGCTACCGCCCCACCGGCGGGCGCGTCCTCATGACCGGCGTGCAGTCGGTGGCTCGCTTGCTCGTCGAGCAGCAGCAGCGCGACGCGCGTGCCGGCCGCCGCGTCGCCCACCTCGTCTCCGGCTACCCCGGCTCGCCGCTGGGCGGGCTCGACAAGCTGCTGCTCGGGATGCCGCACCTGCGCACCGACCACGACGTCCACGTCGTCCCGGGCCTCAACGAGGAGCTCGGCGCGACCGCGGTCTGGGGCTCCCAGCTCGACCTGCCCGGTGGCCGGACCGTCGACGGGGTCGTCGGCGTCTGGTACGGCAAGGGCCCCGGCGTCGACCGCGCCTGTGACGCGATCCGGCACGGCAACGCCTACGGCGCCAACCCCGAGGGCGGCGTGCTCGTCCTCGCCGGTGACGACCCCGGCGCGAAGTCGTCGTCGCTGCCGTGTGTCTCCGAGCGCACCCTCGCCTCCCTGCAGCTGCCGGTCGTCACCCCGCGCAACCCGTCGGAGCTCGTGGAGTTCGGGATGCACGGCGTCGCGCTGTCGCGGCTGTCCGGCTGCTGGACCGGCGTGAAGGTCCTCGCCGACGTCGCCGACGGGCTGTTCACCGTCGAACGCGACTTCAGCGACCTGTCGATCGTCGTCCCCGAGCTCGAGTGGGAGGGCCGGCCCTGGACCTACCAGCAGCGGATCTTCGCCTCGCCGCCCGACTCGCTCTACGCCGAGCAGGACCTCTTCGGGCCGCGCTGGGCGGCCGTCGAGGCCTACCGCGACGCCAACGCCCTCGACGCTGTCGAGGTCGATACCCCTGACGCGTGGCTGGTCGTCGTGGCCACGGGCACGGCGTACGACGCGACCCGCCAGGCCCTGCTGGAGCTCGGGTTCGACGACGCCGCCCTGGCCCGGGCCGGGGTCCGGCTGCTGCGCATCGGCATGCCGTTCCCGCTCTCGGGCCCGATCGTGCGCAAGGCCGCCCGCGGGGTCCGCGACGTGCTCGTCGTCGAGGAGAAGGTCGCCTTCGTCGAGGACCAGGTCCGCACGGCCCTCTACTCCGTCGGGGCGCCGCGGGTCTTCGGCAAGCGCGACGAGCACGGACTGGTGCTCGTGCCCGCCGACGGCCAGCTCACCGCGGACCGGCTGCTGCCCGCGCTGCGCAAGGTCCTCGGCCAGGAGCTCGTCCTGCCCGAGGCGCCGGCGCGGCCGCGCACGATGCTGTCGCTGACGCCGGTCCGTCGTACGCCGTATTTCTGCAGCGGCTGCCCGCACAACCGCTCGACGCCGGTGCCGGAGGGCTCGATCTCCTCAGGTGGCATCGGCTGTCACGCGCTGGTGACGATGGCTGGCCGCGAGTCCGCGCAGGTCACCGGGCTCACCCACATGGGAGGCGAGGGCGTGCAGTGGATCGGCCAGGCGCCCTTCGCCGTGGCGGACCACCTCTTCCAGAACGTCGGCGACGGGACGTTCTTCCACTCCGGCCAGCTCGCGCTGCAGGCGTGCATCGCCGCGGGCATGACGATGACCTACAAGATCCTCTACAACGCGGCCGTCGCGATGACCGGTGCGCAGGACGCGCAGGGCGCGCTGACCGTGCCGCAGCTGACGTGGAAGCTGCACGCCGAGCAGGTCGTGAAGACCGTCGTCGTCGCCGACGACCCTGGCAAGTACGGCCGCCGCACGTCCTTCGCGCCGGGGGTCGAGGTGCGGCACCGCGACGACATGGACGCGGTCCAGCGGGAGCTGCGCGAGATCGCCGGCGTGACGGTCATCGTCTACGACCAGCAGTGCGCCGCCGAGGCGCGGCGACTGCGCAAGCGCGGGTCGCTGCCGGTGCGCACCCAACGGGTCGTCATCGACGAGGCGGTCTGCGAGGGCTGCGGTGACTGCGGTCAGAAGTCGAACTGCCTGTCCGTGCAGCCGGTCGAGACCGAGCTCGGTCGCAAGACGCGCATCGACCAGACCTCGTGCAACACCGACTACTCCTGCCTCGACGGCGACTGCCCGTCGTTCCTGACGGTCGAGGTCGCGGCTGCCCGGCGTCCGGTGCGCCGTGCCGCCGGGGCTCCCCCTGTCGTCGACGAGCCGGCGCTGCCGGTGTTCGAGGGGACCTTCGACCTGCTGCTCGCCGGGATCGGCGGGACCGGCATCGTCACGGTCAACCAGGTGCTCGCGACCGCGGCGCTGATGGACGGCCTCGACGCGTCGGGGCTCGACCAGACGGGGCTGTCGCAGAAGGCCGGTCCGGTGACGTCGCATCTGCGGCTCGGCTCCGGCGCGGTCAACCGGCTCTCGCCGGGGTCGGCCTCGTGCGTGCTGGCCTTCGACCTGCTCGTCGCGACCGACGCCCGACAGCTCGCCTACTGCTCGCCGGCGCGGACGGTGTCGATCGCCTCGACGTCGGTGACCCCGACCGGCGACGAGGTCTTCGACCCCAACGCCGAGCACCCGTCGCAGCCTCGGCTGCTCGAGGCGCTGACCCAGGCATCGCGCTCGCTCGTGCAGCTCGACGCGCTGGCCGCGGCCGAGGCGCTCTTCGGCTCGACCGCCTGCGCAAACATGCTGCTCGTCGGTGCGGCCTACCAGTCCGGCGCGCTGCCGGTGTCGTCGTCGGCGATCGAGGCGGCGCTCGAGGTCAACGGCGTCGCGGTCGTCACCAACGTCGCGGCCTTCCGCTGGGGCCGCGTCCTGGTCGCGGACCCGGCCGCCTTCGCGGCCGCGGTCTCGCCGGCCGCTGTGGCGCCGTCGTCGCGGGCAGTCCGCGCTTCTGAGCGGGCAGCCGCGCTCGTCGACGCCACGCCGCTGGCCGGGGAGACCCGGCGGGTCGCGCTGGTCCGCGTCGAGCTGCTGCTCGCGTGGCAGGGCCGACGGGTGGCCCGCCGCTACCTCGACGACGTCGTCGCCGCGTGGCAGGCGGAGCGGGTGCTGGGGGAGGCCACGGCGTACTCCTGTGCTGTGGCTCGTGGGCTCGCGCACGTCATGGCCTACAAGGACGAGTACGAGGTGGCGCG